>NZ_JBQYLP010000015.1:0-125139 GCF_052683555.1 Burkholderia sp. BC1 | reverse complement strand
CATCTCGCCTGCAACTTCGGAAGTTGGTCCATTGATCAGCGTTTCCCTAGCGCGACGCGACCGCTGCGATGTGCGTCGCGCCGTCGTCCTGCAGCCGCTGGGACGCCTGCCACCAGTACCTGCCCGCGCGCAACTGCGGATCGCGGATCGCGAGATACGTCGTGCTCCAGAGCTGCGCGGCGTTCGCCTCGGTCGCATCGGCGCTGCGCGTGCCGAACGCGTCGGTGTGGTATTGCCCGTTCGCGTAGGACCACGTCCACATCTCCGAGGCGCGCATGTCGCGGCCGTTCGCGATGACTTGCCACACGGTCTGCCGCGCCTGCGTGAGCAGCGCACGCGTCGTATCGGAGAGATCCTGGCGTGCGAGCTGCCGGTCGAGTCCGGCGACCCACATCGCCTGTTGCCACGACCAGATCACGGTGCCGTGATACGCGGAACTCGTGAACTTCGGCCACAGCGACGGATTCGCATACGCGGGGTTGGCGATCAGCATCCCGACGTCGGTGACGAGGCCGGTCGGGAACGGCCGGATCGCGTCGGTGACGATCCGCTGCAGCTGCGCCTCGGGCGGTGTGCCGAACAGCAGCGCGAAGCCGCCGTCCGAGTTCATCACCGGAATCGGATGGCCCTGTTCGTCGAGCGACAGCGCGTAGAACGCGAGCGGCGCGCTCGGCGCGGTGCCGGCCGGCACGCCGGCCGTCGGCGCATACGCGGCCACGTCGGCCGCCGCCTGCGCGGCCGGTACGCCGACTTCGAACAGCGGTGGCGCCTGCTGCTCCCAAACCGCCGCTTCGTTCGCGGTGTCCGCGAGCGAAGCGCGCTGGTTCGCATCGAGATACGGATCGAGCAGCCCGCGCGCGAGGAACGCGTTCGCTGCGCGCAGCGCGGCCGGCACGAGCACCGCGTTGACGTCGTACGGGTATACGCCGCCGCCGAGCCCGTCGGTGCTGTCGCGCCAGTTGCCGACGATCTCGCCGGGCCGCAGATGAATCAGGTTCGCGACCGCCGGCTGCTGCGCGAACGGCCGCGCGGTGTCGGCGACGTGCAGCAGGTTGGCGACGAGACGGCTGCCGTTCGTCCGTCCGTCGCTGCCGCGCTGCGCGAGATACGCGGCCGCGCGCGCCTGACCGCGCGGATCGTCGATCAGCCATGCCGCGGCGATCGGTGCGAGCAGATAGTCGCTGTCGATCATCTTGTAGTCGTAGGTCGGCGCCGCATCGTTGGGCCGGCCGTTCTTCCGGTTGTCGATCAGCGCGAATTCGCCGATGCCTTCCTCGTGCGCGACCTTGCCGTCGCTCGACAGCCGCGCGAGCACCGACGACAGCCCGGCCTCGATCGCCGGCGCTTCGAGCACCGGCATCAGCATGCGTACGGAGATCAGCGTGTCGCGGCCGAAGTAGGTGTCGTATTGCCACGAGCCGGCGAGCAGCTTGTCGTGGAAGCTCAGGAACTCGAGGACGTTCTGGCTCACCGGATCGGGGTTCGCGGACGAGGTCAGCAGATCGGCGTGCGTGATCGGCGACAGCGGCGTCTCGCCGGACAGCGCATCGATATGCAGCTTCAGCACGTGCGAGCCGGCGGCCGCGCGCAGCACCAGCTTGCCGCCCGACGCGGTCGCGATGCTGCCGCCGTCGCGCAGCGTGATGCGCAGCGCGTAGCCGGGCGCGCCGTCGATCCGGTCGCGCTGCCATTGCGCGATGCCGCCCTGCACGGCGGGCGCGACGACGATGTCCGGCGGAATCGACGCGCCGCCGTTGAAGTCGCGCAGAAAGCGCACGTTGCTGAGCAAGGCCTCGCGGATCGTCAGCGTGTCCGTATCGACCGAGACGTCCGCGCCGATCCCGTACAGCGGACGGCCGCGCGCGTCGGGCGCCGACAGCGCGGCCGGCGGCGTGTCGAGGCTCCAGTTCACCGCTTGCGCGGTATCGTCGAACCAGAGCCCGGTGCCGCTGTTGCCGGCCGGGAAGACGACGAGCAGGCGCGGCTTCGTCGACGAGCGCATCAGCAGATGCGCGGCCACCTTGTCCTGGCGGAAGAACGCGTTGATCTGTCCGCCGGTGTCCATCCGGAATGACAGCGCGGCCTGATTCGACGGCGCGATGGCGGGCTGAATGTCGTCGTCGTTACACGCGGCGAGTAGCGCGGCGCAGACGAAACCGATGCAGAGCGACTTCGCGAAGCGATGCATGTCATATCCCTCCTGATGACTGACGTCGTTGTTATGAGGCGATCGGTGCGCGGCTTGTTTTTTGTCGGGTGCGAAATTGCGTCTTTAGGTGAATCGGGCGATAGGGGAAGATGGAAATCGAATGAGAATGACGGGAGTCCTTTTAATGAATCGTTCAACGCGATGATCACGAATGCGCAATCCGGGCTATTCGAATAAAGGTTGCGGGTGCAACTTGTGCGCCGCGCCAATGCGGCGCATAACGGAATGTAATCCGTCGTAAGAATTCTAGGATCGGGGTAAAGCACCCGTCAATAACGATGCGGAATGAATTCGAATAATCGTTATTCAAAAGCCGCTGTAATTATTTCCTGCCGAATCGGATCGAGATGAAAATTTGACGGATCGGATAAGAGAAGCGTTGCAAGTTGCGAAAAATGGAACGTTAATGAACGCCGATACCGTCGATTTGATGTCCGCGCGACGTGCAATGGCGTCGGCCTTCCATTGATGCGTGCGCGCACACAGTTCGCGCAGCACCGCGATGAAGCGCCGGCGCGAGCAATCGGCATACCCGCGCTCGACCGCGGCTCGCCCATCGCGCCGCACGCCGCGCATGCGCGCACCCTCGCACGCGGCAAGTTTGGTAGGCTTGGAGTCTGCCTGCGCCGGCCGCGGATCCCGCGCGATCCGCGATGCGCGCGCGGCAGGCAGACCGACATGACGAGCCGGCGCACCGACGCCGGCTTTGCGATTCTCACGAACCGGAGCGTACGAAGTGATCAGACATATTGTGATGTGGAAGCTGAAGGAATCGGCGGAGGGCGCGACGCGCGCACAGAACGCGCTGAAGCTGAAGGAAAAGCTCGAAGGCTGCCGCGACATCGTGCCGGGCATCCTGCAGCTCGACGTCGGCGTCGCGACGCCGGGTCTCGAAGCGACCTGCGACGTCGTGCTCGTGTCCGATTTCGCGGATCAGGCGGCGCTCGATGCGTACCAGGTGCATCCGGTTCACCAGGAAGTGAAGAAGTTCGTCGTCAACGTGGTCGAAGGGCGGCAATGCCTCGACTATCTGGTCGACGGTACGCGATGAGCGACGCGGGAACCCGGACGGACGGTCCGTCGATCGAAAGCCCGTTCGTCGACTTGCTCGGCGTGCGCCTCGTGTCCGCGAAGGACGGTGCGAGCGAGATCGCGCTCGCGCTCGACGAGCGGCACATGAACACCTGGAGCATCGCACACGGCGGCGTGACGATGACGCTGTCGGACATCGCGCTCGCGATGGCCGCGCGCAGCCTGACCGACGACGGCGTCGGCGTCGTCACGGTCGAGATGAAGGTCAACTTCATGCAGCCGGGCCGCGGCGAGTTGCGCGCCTACGGCCGCGTGATGCACCGCTCGACGACGATGGCGTATTGCGAAGGCGAGGTGCGCGACAGCGACGGCAATTTCGTCGCGAAGGCGCTCGGCACGTTCAAGTACATGCGGCGGCTTGCGGTCGGCCGCGACATCAAGCGGCAACGCACGCGCACGGCGCCGGACGCGCAGCCCGGCCCGAGCGACGCGTAAGCGGCGCACGCGCGGCCCTGTCGGCGACGGCAGGGCCGTTTCTGTTGCAGGACGGCGCGCAGCCGCGCCGGCGGCGCCGCGTTGCGCGGCGGCCGCGAACCGGAGACAGCGATGAACACGATCAACCGTCAGGTGCTGCTCGTGTCGCGCCCGCAGCAGGCGGCGAGCGTCGACAATTTCAGGCTCGTCGAGACGCCGCTCGCGCCGCTGGCCGACGGCGAACTGCGCGTGCGCAATCATTTTCTGTCGCTCGATCCGTACATGCGCGGCCGCATGAACGACGCGAAATCGTATGCGCCGCCGCAGCCGCTCAACGAAGTGATGATCGGCGGCACGGCGGGCGAGGTGATCGAGTCGCGCCATCCGGACTTCGCCGTCGGCGATCGCGTGGTCGGCCAGTTCGGCTGGCAGGAATACGGCACGTCGAAC
Source organism: Burkholderia sp. BC1 (assembly GCF_052683555.1). Classification (NCBI taxonomy): domain Bacteria; kingdom Pseudomonadati; phylum Pseudomonadota; class Betaproteobacteria; order Burkholderiales; family Burkholderiaceae; genus Burkholderia; species Burkholderia sp. BC1. The sequence continues at coordinate 120,974 of NZ_JBQYLP010000015.1, read as the reverse complement.
GGCGCCGGGCTGCGCAAGGTCGACACGTCGCGCGTGCCGCTGTCCGCGTGGCTCGGCGTGACCGGCATGCCGGGCGTGACGGCGTGGGTCGGGCTGAACCGCATCATCAAGCCGAAGGCCGGCGACACGATCGTCGTCAGTGCGGCGAGCGGGGCGGTCGGCAGCGTCGTCGGCCAGCTCGCGAAGCGCGCCGGATGCCGCGCGGTCGGCATCGCGGGCGGCCCCGACAAATGCCGCTACGTGGTCGACACGCTCGGCTTCGATGCGTGCGTCGACTACAAGGCCGGCCGGCTCGTCGACGATCTCGCGGCCGCGACGCCCGACGGCGTCGACGGCTGCTTCGAGAACGTCGGCGGCGCGGTGCTCGATGCGACGATGGTGCGGATGAACGCGTTCGGCCGGATCGCGGTGTGCGGGATGATCGCCGCCTACGACGGCGCCGCGGCGCCGCTCGCCAATCCGGCGCTGATCCTGCGCTCGCGGCTCACGATGCAGGGCTTCATCGTGTTCGAGCACGCGGACGCGTGGCCGCCGGCGCTCGCCGAACTGGCCGAGCTCGTCGCGACGAAGCAACTGCACTACCGCGAGACGATCGCCTATGGGCTCGAGCGTGCGCCGGAAGCGTTCATCGGGATGCTGAAGGGCCGCAATTTCGGCAAGCAGCTCGTCCAGCTCGTGTGACGCAGGCGTGGCATCATGTGGCGCTTGTTCGTTCCCGGCGCCGCGCACGCGCCGTTCACCCGATGCCGCTGAATCCGAAGATCGCCCAGGTGCTCGACATGGTCGAGCGCGCGAAACGGCCGCCTTATCATCGCCAGACGCCGCAGCAGGCGCGCGCCGCCTACGAGAAGAGCGCGCCGATCCTCGACGTGCCGCCCGCCCCGATGCATGCGGTCGACGCGTGCACGATTCCCACGCGCGACGGCCATGCGATTGCCGCGCGGCTGTATCTGCCGGTCGAACCGAGCCTTGCCGAGCCGCTGCCCGCGCTCGTCTACTATCACGGCGGCGGCTTCACGGTCGGCAGCATCGACACGCACGACGCGCTGTGCCGGATGTTCGCGCGCGACGCGCGCTGCGCGGTGCTGTCGGTCGGCTACCGGCTCGCGCCCGAGCACCGGTTCCCGACCGCCGTCAACGATGCCGAGGACGCATTGCGCTGGCTGCATCGCGAGGCGCCCACATTGGGCCTCGACGCATCGCGGCTCGCGGTCGGCGGCGACAGCGCGGGCGGCACGCTCGCGACGGTCTGCGCGGTGCTCGCACGCGATGCGGGCATCGATCTTGCGCTGCAACTGCTGATTTACCCCGGCGTCACGGGCCATCAGGACACCGCCTCGCATGCGCGGCTTGCGAACGGCTACCTGCTGTCGCGCGACACGATCCAGTGGTTCTTCGCGCAATACGTGCGCGATGCGGCGGATCGCGACGACTGGCGCTTCGCGCCGCTCGACGGCCGGCGCGGCGCGCCGTCGTTCGCGGGCGTCGCGCCCGCGTGGATCGCGACGGCCGAGTACGATCCGCTCAGCGACGAAGGCGCCGCGTATGCGGACAAGCTGCGCGCGGCCGGCAACACGGTCACGCTGGTCTGCTATCCGGGCATGATCCACGAATTCTTCAAGATGGGCGGCTACGTGCCCGAGGTGAAGGCCGCGCATGCCGATGCGGTCGCGGCGCTGAGGGCCGCGTTCGACGACGTTTGACGGCGGGCGGCGACGGCGCCGCGCGCGAGGAGGGCAGCGATGACGGACGGCGTGGTGGAAACCGGCGACTGGACGACGCTCGGCGGCGATGCGGCGCGCATTCGCGACGCGGTGTTCGTGCGCGAGCAGCGCATTCCGCCCGAATGGGAACTCGACGACGACGATCCGCTCGCGCTCCATGCGGTGGCGTACCGGATCGACGCGGCGACCGGCGCGCGCCGCGCGCTCGCGACGGGTCGGCTGCTGCCGTCCGGCACGATCGGCCGCGTCGCCGTGCTGGCCGAGGCACGCAACCGCGGCATCGGCTCGGCCGTGCTGCACGCGCTGCTCGATGCTGCGCGCCGGCGCGGCGAGCCGCTCGTACGGTTGTATGCCCAGGAGGCGGCCGTGCCGTTCTATCTGCGGCACGGGTTCTCGGCGGCCGGCGCGCCGTTCGTCGAGGCCGGCGTGCCGCACGTCGAGATGACGCGCGTGCCGTGACGCGGCGCGTCAGCGCGGCGTCGTGACGTCGATGTCGAAGGCGAACGCGCGCTCGAACTCGCCGGGCCGCACGGTGCGATGCGAGCCGTCGTCGTCGCTGCGCTCCTTGATCTCGACGGTGAGCCGCACGCCTTCCTTCATCGTGACGCGCAGCGCGGTCGTGCCGCGCGTGCCGTATTCGGGCGTCTCGATGAACGCGGCGGACAGCGCGCGCTCGCGCTCGAGCGGAATGCCGGTGTGCGGCAGCGCGTCGTCGTCGGCCACGCGCGTATCGCGCATCAGCGCGATCAGCTCGTCGAGCGACGGTGTCGGATTGTCGGTCAGCAGCGTGCCGAGCTCGGCGCGCTTGCGCACGACTTTCGGCCAGGGCGTATCGAGCCGCGCGTTCGACAGCGCGTGCACGCCGGCGGCGACTGCGACCGGCGGCGCCGCGCGGCTTTCGCCTTCGGGCGCGCGATTGCAGAACCACGCGAGTTCGCGCCGTTTCCAGTCGCCGACGAGCAGGTTGAAGCCGTTGTAGACGGCCGCATGCTCGGCGAGCTGCGCGAGATAGTCGAGCGGCGCGACGGCCGGGCCGCCGAGATAGTCGGACACGAGCTTGCCGCGCGTCGGCGCGCCGGCGCGGATGTCGAACGGCGCGCGGTAATTGGTCAGCGCGGCGAAGCGGCCGTCGCGCGACACGCCGAGCCAGGTGCCGCCCGCCTCGAGGTCGCGCCCGGCGAGCACGCCCGGCACGTCTTCCCACCACGACAGCGGCGCGCTCGTGCGGCGAAAGAATTCGTCGCGGTTGGCGGCCAGCGTAAATACGGGACCGGCGGCGGCATCGGGCTGCCAGTCGAAGGCAATCAGACACATCGGGCGAATCTCTCGCAGGAAACGTCGCGCGGCCGGCGCATAAGGCGCTGCGGCGCGCGAACGGGTTGTCAGTGCGTCATGCGTCGGTCGGCCACGCGTACGGCAGTGCGTCGAAGGCGAGCGCGGGCCCGGCGGCCGAGCCGACGTGCACGCTGCCGCTGTCGAGCGCGGCGAGCTTGATCTCGACGAGCGCGTCGACGTCGCCCGCGGGCGCCGCCGCCGCATTGACGATCATGCCGCAGGGCTGGCCCGGATCGTCGCTGTGGAACAGCTCGACGCCGGCATGCACGGTGTCGGTGTCGGCCGCGACGTGCGCGAGCGCGGTGCGGCGCTTGATCGTGCCGCGATACTGGCTGCGCGCGACGACTTCCTGGCCCGGATAGCAGCCCTTGCGGAAGTTGACCGCGCCGATCACGTCGAAATTCACCATCTGCGGGACGAACTGTTCGACGACCGGCTGCGTGATGCGCGGCTCGCCGGCACGCACGTCGAGCCAGTCCCACACGGCCGGCGACACGACCGGCAGCTTGCCGCCAAGCGCGGCTAGGCGCGCGTCGACTTCCGCGCGCGGGCCGATCCACAGGTAACGCTTGCGCCCGGCCGCGTCCGGCACGCGGATCAGCGCGCCGGCAGGGCCGTCGACCTTCACGTGGACGCCGTCCGGCAGCGCATCGAAGATGCCCGACAACGCGTCGCGCACGTCGCCCGCGAAGCCGACCACCGCGAGCGCGTCGCTCGCGTCGGTGAGTTTCGCCTTCGCGCGCAGCACGAACATCGACAGCCGCTTCTGCACGGCGGCCTGAATGTCCTTCGACACCAGCAGGCGCACGTCGTGGCCCGCGCGCCACGCGAGGAACGACGCGAGCAGCCGGCCCTTCGGCGAGCAGTAGCCGCTGAGCCGCGCGCTGGCGGCATCCAGATGCTCGATGTCGTTGGTGAGCTGGCTGTGCAGGAACGTCGCCGCATCGTCGCCGGCCACGTCGATCACGCCGAACTGCGCGAGCGGCATGTACGCGCCCGGCGCATCGAAATCGGCGGCGGACGGACGGGGAAAAACGGGGAGCGGGGCGGATGCGGCAGCCTGGGCAGCCGGTGAAGCGAACGGTGTGCTCATGGAATGAGGGAACAGTCAACCCTGACTTTGACGGAGGCGAGCAAGTATTATATGGGTCTTACCTGAGTCACGTTCCATGTCCCTACTGAAGAAATGCGCCGCGACGGTGGCGGCGCTGGCCGTCGTTGTGGCCGCTGCCGGCGCGGGCGGCGCGTATTACTGGGCGACCCGCCCGCTGCTGCTCGGCGCGGCGTCGCTCGACGTCACGATCAAGCCGCGCAGCAGCGTGAAGAGCGTCGCGCTGCAACTGAAGCGCGGCGGCGTACCGGTCGAGCCGTTCGGCTTCGTCGCGATGACGCGGCTGCTCGGCCTGTCGAGCCGGCTGAAGTCCGGCAACTACGAATTCAAGACGGGCGTCACGCCGTACGAAGTGCTGCAGAAGATCGCGCGCGGCGACGTGAACGAGTACGTCGCGACGGTGATCGAGGGCTGGACCTTCAAGCGGATGCGTGCGGAACTCGATGCGAACCCCGATCTGGTGCACACGACGGCCGGGATGAGCGACGCCGAGCTGCTGCGCGCGATCGGCGCGTCCGACAGCGCGATCCAGCGCGGCAGCGGCGAAGGGCTGTTCTTTCCCGATACCTATCTGTTCGACAAGGGCACGAGCGACGTGAACATCTACCGGCGCGCCTACCGGCTGATGCAGACGCGCCTCGACGAGGCGTGGGCCGCGCGTGCGCCCGGCCTGCCGTACAAGACGCCTTACGAAGCGCTGACGATCGCGTCGATCGTCGAAAAGGAAACCGGGCACGCGGCCGATCGCGCCTTCGTCGCGGCCGTATTCGCGAACCGGCTGCGCATCGGCATGCCGCTGCAGACCGATCCGTCGGTGATCTACGGGCTCGGCGACGCGTACGACGGGCGTCTGCGCAAGCGCGACCTGCAGGCCGACACTCCTTACAATACCTACACGCGACGCGGGCTGCCGCCGACGCCGATCGCGTTGCCGGGCGTCGCCGCACTGCAGGCGGCGATCAATCCGGCGCAGACGAGCGCGCTCTATTTCGTCGCGAAGGGCGACGGCACGAGCGTGTTCTCGGATACGCTCGGCGATCACAACAAGGCCGTGGACAAGTACATACGAGGTCAATGATGGCGAGCGGTAAATTCATCACGTTCGAGGGCATCGACGGGGCGGGCAAGACGACGCACCTGCAATGGTTCTGCGAACGCCTGCAGCGCAAGCTGGCCGGCGCCGGCCGGCAGGTCGTCGTGACACGCGAGCCGGGCGGCACGCAGCTCGGCGAGAAACTGCGCGAGATCCTGCTGAACCAGCCGATGGATCTGGAAACCGAGGCGCTGCTGATGTTCGCCGCGCGCCGCGAGCATCTCGCGCTCGTGATCGAGCCGGCGCTCGCGCGCGGCGACTGGGTCGTGTCGGACCGCTTCACCGACGCGACCTTCGCGTATCAGGGCGGCGGCCGCGGCCTGCCGCGCGACAAGCTCGAGACGCTCGAACGCTGGGTGCAGGGCGGCTTTCAGCCGGATCTGACCGTGCTGTTCGACGTCGCGCCGCACGTCGCGAGCGAGCGCCGCGGCGCCGTGCGCATGCCGGACAAGTTCGAGAGCGAGTCGGACGCGTTTTTCGCACGCACGCGCGGCGAATATCTGCGGCGTGCGGAAGAAGCGCCGCATCGCTTCGCGATCGTCGACGCGACGCAGTCGATCGACGAGATCCGTCAGCAGCTCGAGCGCGTGCTCGCCGCGCTGTAACCCGCAAGGAACGCACCTCATGATCTATCCGTGGCAGACCGACGACTGGAACCGCCTGCAGCAGTTGCGCGCGCAATGGCCGCATGCGCTGCTGCTGCACGGGCAGGCCGGCATCGGCAAGCTGCAGTTCGCGCAGCATCTGGCGCGGGGTTTCCTCTGCGAGTCGCCGCAGCCGAACGGCGAGCCGTGCGGCACCTGCGCGGCCTGCACGTGGTTCGCGCAGGGCAACCATCCGGACTACCGGATCGTGCTGCCCGAGGCGCTCGCCGGCGAAGCGCCGGGCGCCGCGGACGATGCGAAGCCGGCCGACGCGGACGACGGCGGCAAGAAGACGCGCGCGCCGAGCAAGGAGATCAAGATCGAGCAGGTGCGTGCGCTGCTCGATTTCTGCGGCGTCGGCTCGCATCGCGGCGGCCTGCGCGTCGTCGTGCTGTATCCGGCCGAGGCGCTGAACGTCGCCGCGTCGAACGCGTTGCTGAAGACGCTCGAGGAGCCGCCGCCGGGCGTCGTGTTCCTGCTCGTGTCGGCGCGCATCGACCGTCTGCTGCCGACCATCGTCAGCCGCTGCCGGCAGTGGCCGATGAGCGTGCCGGCGCCCGAGGCGGCCGCCGCGTGGCTCGCGACGCAGGGCGTCGACGACGCGCGCGCGCTGCTCGCCGAAGCCGGCGGCGCGCCGCTCGCCGCACTTGCGCTCGCGAGCGACGAGAACCGCCCGCTACGCGACTTCACGCTGAACCAGCTCGCGGCCGGCGCGGCCTGCGATCCGTTCGCGTGCGGCGAGACGCTGCAGAAGCTGCCGGTGCCGCTCGTGCTCGGCTGGCTGCAGCGCTGGCTGTACGATCTGCTGGCGCAGCGGATGGCGGGCGCGCCGCGCTATTTCCCCGCGCACGCGGCGGCGCTCGCGCGCTGCGCGCAGACGGTCGACGCGAACGCGTTCGCACGCTTCATGAAGGCCGTCACGCGGCAGCGCACGGTCGAGAACCATCCGCTCAATGCGCGGCTCGTCTTCGAGGAATTGTTTCTCGGTTATCGCGAAATGTTCGCATGATCCGCGATTGTTTCCGTCGGGTTGCGAAACGATGACCGACACCTGCCGCGAGGCGACGCGCGCGTCGCGGCCGGCTTTACGTATTCAGGAACCACGATGTTCGTCGACTCTCATTGCCACATCAATTTCAAGGGTCTCGCCGATCGCCTGCCGGCGGTGCTCGAGAACATGCGCGAGCACGACGTCACGCACGCGCTGTGCGTGTCCGTCGATTTCGAGACGCTGCCGGACGTGCTCGCGATCGCCGAGGCGCACGACAACGTCTATGCGTCGGTCGGCGTGCACCCCGATCACGAGGATGCGCGGGAACCGACGCTCGCCGAACTCGTCGAACTGGCCGCGCATCCGAAGGTCGTCGCGATCGGCGAGACGGGCCTCGACTACTACCGCCTCGAAGGCCGCTCGATTGCCGACATGGAGTGGCAGCGCGAGCGCTTTCGCACGCACATCCGGGCCGCGACCGCGACGATGAAGCCGCTGATCGTCCATACGCGGGCGTCGTCGGAGGACACGCTGCGGATCATGGCCGAGGAGCGTGCGGACGTGCCCGGCGGCGTGATGCACTGCTTCACCGAGCCGTGGGCCGTCGCCGAGCAGGCGCTCGCGCAGAATTTCCACATCTCGCTGTCGGGCATCGTCACGTTCAAGAACGCGACCGACGTGCAGGACGTCGCGCGCCGTGTGCCGCTCGACCGGCTGCTGATCGAGACCGACTCGCCGTACCTCGCGCCGGTGCCGTATCGCGGCAAGCCGAATGAACCTGCGTACGTGAGCCATGTCGGACGCTTTATCGCATCGGAGCGCGGCATCGCGGTCGAGACGCTTGCCGACGCAACGACACAGAACTTTTTCCGGCTGTTCAAGATCGCCCGCTGACGCGCCCCACAGCCGACAACCCAGGGAAGGAGCCCACAACAATGACGAAGCCGACCAAACATTTGCCGAAACGCGCGCTCGCCGCCGCCGTGCTCGTCGCGAGCGGCCTGTTCGGCGCCGCCGGCGCGCACGCCGAGTCGCTGGACGCGATCGTGAAGGCGGTCAAGTTCGACGACATCGCCGACATCGGCAAGCAGCTGAAGAACGGCCTCGATCCGAACACGGTCGCGCCGAACGGCGATCCGCTGCTCGTGATCGCCGCGCGCGAGAAGTCCGACAAGGTCGCGGCAGCGCTGGCCTCGGCCCCGAACGTCGATCTCGAGAAGGAAGACAAGGCCGGCGAAAACGCGCTGATGCTCGCGTCGCTGAACGGCGACGTCGCGCTCGTGAAGCTGCTGATCGACAAGGGCGCGGAAGTCAGCAAGAAGGGCTGGGCGCCGCTGCACTACGCGGCGACGAACGGTCAGGACGCCGTCGTCAAGGTGCTGCTCGACCACGATGCGTACATCGACACCGCCTCCCCGAACGGCACGACGCCGCTGATGATGGCCGCGCGCGGCAACCATGCGACGACCGTCAATCTGCTGCTCGACCAGGGCGCCGATCCGCAGGTGAAGAACCAGCTCGGGCTGACCGCGCTCGACTTCGCGAAGCACTACAAGGCGCCGGACGCGATCGACATCCTCAGCAAGCGTACGGTGCGCATCGGCGCATCGGCACCGGCAGACGCGCAAAAGAGTGCAAAATGACGGTTTTCGGCGCGGCCGGCCAGCCCGGCCGTGTCTGGCCCGTCACGGCAGTGGGCCGTTGCGGGCTGCATTGACATAAGGAACACCATGTTGCGGGCTATGTTTTGTGCCGCGGCGTTTGCCGTGCCGTTGTCGGCGGCGGCTTTCACGGGCGCGGATCTCGACCGTCTGTGCGCGAAGACGGACATCAAGTCGCGAGCGTCGTGCGCGGCCTACATCGAAGGCGCCGCCGACGGCGTCTACAACACCATCGATGCGATCGGCGGCACGACGGGGCCGCGTGTCGGCCAGTATTTCTGCCTGCCGCCCGACATCAAGGCGCAGCAGATGACCGACGCGGTGCGCAAGTACATCGCCGAAAATCCGAAGCTCGCCGACTACAACGCGAGCACCGCCGTGTCGCTCGGTCTCGGCAAGGCCTTCCCGTGCCGGGGCGGCAACTGACCGACCGGACCGTGTCCGGGCCTGCGCGTGTGCCGCGCGGCGCCCGGACGTTCCCGACGCATTCAGGACGAGGCGCACGCGCCTCCTAACCGAAGCATCCCGGGCGCCAATGATTTCAGTCGAGGAGTTTCAGCGCATCGCCGATGCGCCGCTGCATTCATGGCTCGGCACGCTGTTCGTGTCGATTGCCGTCGTGTTCGTCGTCACCATCGGGCATCGTCTCGGCGCGCGGATCGTCAAGCGCATCGCGCAGCCGTATCCGCTGACGAGCGCGATCCTGCGCTACATCGACAAGCCGTCGCTCGTCGCACTCGTGCTGCTCGCGCTCGAATTCGTGTGGCTGCAGGCCGACGACGGCATGGCCTTCGTGCGCGGCATGCGCACCGCCGCCGCGGTCGGCTCGATCGCCTCGCTGACGTGGCTGCTCGTGCGGCTTGCGGCCGGCGTCGGCGACGCGATCATCCGCGCGCATCCGCTCGATACCGCAAACAACCTGCACGCGCGCCGCGTCCACACGCAGGCGAAGGTCCTCGTGCGGACCGTGATGGTGCTGATCGTGATCATCGGCACCGGCGCCGCGCTGATGACGTTCCCGAACGTGCGGCAGATCGGTGCGAGCCTGCTCGCGTCGGCCGGCGTCGCGGGCCTCGTCGCCGGTATCGCCGCGCGGCCCGTGCTCGGCAACCTGATCGCGGGGCTGCAGATCGCGCTCACGCAGCCGATCCGGCTCGACGACGTCGTCGTGATCCAGGGCGAGTGGGGCCGCATCGAGGAGATCACGGGCTCGTTCGTGTCGGTGCGGCTCTGGGATCAGCGGCGTCTCGTCGTGCCGCTGCAGTGGATCATCGAGAACCCGTTCGCGAACTGGACGCGCAGCAGCTCCGAGATCATCGGCACCGTGTTTCTGTCGGTCGATTACCGCACGCCGCTCGCGCCGCTGCGCGAGGAGCTCGCGCGCCTCGTGCACGCGGCCCCCGAATGGGACGGCCGCGTGCAGGTGCTGCAAGTCACCGACGCGACCGAGCGCACGATGCAGCTGCGTGCACTCGTCAGCGCGGCCGATTCGTCGCTGTGCTGGGATCTGCGCTGCCGCGTGCGCGAAGGCCTGATCGCGTATCTGCAGACGCACTATCCGCAGTGCCTGCCGCGCAGCCGGATGGAGCTGTATCCGCACGACGCGGCGCCGAAGGAGCCGAGCCCCGAACGTCCGCATGCGCGGGCGCCGGCCGGCAGCACCGCCGCGAACACCGCGGCCGACCCGAAGGCCAACGACGGCCGCCACTGAGCGCAGCGCGCGCGACGATCCCCTCATGACTGCCCTCAACACGCTCGCGATTGCCAACTACCGCTCGTTGCGCGAGCTGATCGTGCCGCTCGCGGCGCTGACCGTCGTGACCGGCCCGAACGGCAGCGGCAAGTCGAGCGTCTACCGCGCGCTGCGGCTGCTGGCCGATACCGCGCAGGGCCGCGTGATCCCGTCGCTCGCGCGCGAAGGCGGGCTGCCCTCGACGCTGTGGGCAGGCCCCGAGCGCTTCTCGCGCGCGATGCTGGCCGGCGAGGCGCCGGTGACGGGCACGGTGCGCAGCGGGCCGGTGAGCCTGAAGCTCGGCTTCGCCTGCGACGATTTCGGCTATGCGATCGATCTCGGGCTGCCGGTGAAGACCGGCACGTCGATGTTCGGGCTCGATCCGGTCGTCAAGCGCGAATGCATCTGGGGCGGCCCCGTGCTGCGTCCGTCGACGCTGCTGGTCGACCGGCACGGCGTGCAGATCCGCGCCCGCGCGGCATCGGGCGACTGGCGCACGATTCCGCAGCCCGTCGCGAGCTTCGACAGCATGATGACCGAGTTCGCCGATCCGACCGGTGCGCCGGAGATGATCGCCGTGCGCGAGCGGATCCGCTCGTGGCGCTTCTACGACCACTTCCGGACCGACGCGCAGGCGCCCGCGCGGCAATCGCAGATCGGCACGCACACGCCGGTGCTCGCCGACGACGGCGCCGATCTGGCCGCCGCGCTGCAGACGATCCGCGAGATCGGCGACGGCGCGGCGCTCGACGCGACGATCGACGACGCGTTTCCCGGCGCGTCGATCGAAATCGACAGCCCGGGCGGCCGCGGCCGTCTCGACGTGCTGATGCGCCAGCCGGGCTTGTTGCGGCCGCTCGCGGCGGCCGAGCTGTCGGACGGGACGCTGCGCTACCTGCTGCTCGCGGCCGCGCTGCTGACGCCGCGCCCGCCTGCGCTGATGGTGCTGAACGAACCGGAGACGAGCCTGCATCCCGACCTGCTGCCCGCGCTCGGGCGGCTGATCGTGCAGGCCGCGCAGCGCACGCAGGTGATCGTCGTGTCGCATGCGGCGCGGCTGATCGCGACGCTCGAGCGCGACGGACGGTGCGAATCGCTGGTGCTCGACAAGCAGCTCGGCGCGACGACGCTCGTCGATGCCGATACGCGCGATCTGCCCGCATGGAAATGGCCGTCGCGCTGACGCGGGCGCGGCCGATGCCGGCGGATGCGGCTGCGCGGCGGCGCGCGGCGCTCGCTTGCGCGCGACGAGTGTATCGGTCTGTAACATCGCCCATAAAATGCAAGACCGCGCCGTGCCGGGCGGCGGAATCGCTAATAATGGCGGGATAGCGCGCCGGCGCCGTGCCACGCCGGGGCAGCGCCGCGCACCGGCGACGGGCGCCCCGCGCCGGGGGACGGACCGGGCCGCGCGTGCCGCGTGCCGGCCGCCTCGGCAGCCGGCGCGCACCGACGCGCTCACGCACGCCGACCAAGGAGACGTGGATCATGAGGATTGCCCAGATCGCCCCGCTGACCGAATCGGTGCCGCCGAAACTGTACGGCGGTACGGAGCGCGTCGTGTCCTACATCACCGAGGCGCTCGTCGACCTCGGACACGACGTGACGCTGTTCGCGAGCGGCGATTCGACGACGCGTGCGACGCTCGAGCCCGTGTGGCCGCGCGCGTTGCGGCTCGACACGTCGATCCGCGATCGCGTCGCGCCGCACATGCTGCTGATGGAAACCGTCGCGCGTCGCGCGAAAGACTTCGACGTGCTCCATTTCCACATGGACTACTACTCGTTTTCGGTGTTCGACCGGCAGGAGACGCCGTACCTGACGACGCTGCACGGCCGGCTCGATCTGCCCGAACAGCAGCCGGTGTTCGACACGTTCAGCCGCGCGCCCGTCGTGTCGATCTCGAACGCGCAGCGGCAGCCGCTGCCGCAGGCGAAGTGGATGACGACCGTCTATCACGGGCTGCCCGAGACGCTGTACATGCCGCAGCCGGTCGAGCCGCGCTATCTCGCGTTTCTCGGCCGCATCTCGCCGGAAAAGCGCGTCGATACCGCGATTCGCATCGCGCAGCAGTGCGGGCTGCCGATCCGGATCGCCGCGAAGATCGATTCGGCCGACCAGGAGTACTTCGAGCGCGAGATCAAGCCGCTGTTCGCGCTGCCGAACGTCGAGTACATCGGCGAGATCGCCGATCATCAGAAGGCCGAATTCCTGTCGGGCGCGCATGCGCTGCTGTTTCCGATCGACTGGCCCGAGCCGTTCGGGCTCGTGATGATCGAGGCGATGTCGTGCGGCACGCCGGTGATCGCGTTCAATCGCGGCGCGGTGCCGGAAGTGATCGACGAAGGCGTGTCGGGCTTCATCGTCGAGGACGAGATCAGCGCGGTGGCGGCCGTGAACCGCCTGCACCTGCTGCCGCGTGCGCGCGTGCGGCGGCGCTTCGAGGAGCGCTTCACGTCGCGCCGGATGGCGCAGCAGTACGTCGACATCTATCAGTCGATGATCCGCGCGCAGAAGCGCTCGCGCTTCAAGGTGATCGACTCGACGACATGACGCACGCGCGCGACGTGCATGAAAAAACGGCGATGTTCCGCAAGGACATCGCCGTTTGCACGTCGTCCGCGCAGCACGCGCGGACGGGGCAGGACGTCGCAGCGTCAGAGCTTGAGCTTCGTGACCTTCGTGCCGTTGATCGACACGTCGCCCATCAGGCCGGCGTTGGTCAGCACGATGACCTGAACCGGTGCGGTCGCCGTGTTCGTGTCGACCGCGCCGTTCGCGCCCATCTTCACGAGTGCGACCGACGCGCCGGCGCCGGCGGCCCAGCCCTCGGAGTTGCGGAATTCGTCGAGCGCCTGCTGCGTCATGAACAGGAACACGATCGCCTTCGACTGCGCGCCGGCCTGCAGGCCGACCGACAGCGACGACGTGTTGTAGTAGCCGACGGTGCTGCCGCCGACGCGCAGCGCGCCGTTGCCGGACTGGCCGCCGACGATGAAGCCGGCCTGCAGCACCTCCGGGAACACCAGCACGCCGCGCGACTTCGCGACGAGCTCGCGCGAGCCCTTGACCGTCGAATACAGGCGCGACAGCGTCGCGTCGACACTCGAATCGATCGCCTGACGCTTCGACGCGTTGGTCGCGGCGTTGTCGGGTTTGTCGGGGGTGGTGGTGCAGCCGGTGAGCGCGAGGCTACCGACGACGAGCGCAGCGGCCAGTTTCAGCGCGAGAGTCCGTTTTTGCATCGTTCTTCTCCATCGGATGATGTTCGGAGTGAGTCTCGCTCAGAGAGCGGCCCACGTCGGCAGTTATATCACAGCGACATGCAGCGGCTTTTCGTTCGGACGTGAAAAAGCGTCAAATCGCGTGCCGATGTCGCGGCATGCCAACGCGGCACCGACGCCGCGTGCGGCGTCGGGGGCGACAGGAGGAAAGGGCGGGGGCCTCAGCGCGCGACGGGCGGAACCGGCGGCTCCATCGGTGGCTTGACGGGCGGCTCGATGGGCGGCTTGACGGGCGGCTTGATCGGCGGCCGCCGCAGCGCGCGGCGAATCAGCGCGATCACGACGCCGCAGCCGAACAGGAACAGGGCCGGCACGACCCAGTAGCCGACGAACGCATGCCACAGATAGCTCGCGAGCGTATTGCGCCGCACCACGTATTCGTCGCGCGCGGCCTGCTGGCGCGGCGCGTTCGCGGCGAGCACCTCGGCCGGGCAGCCGGCCGCGCGTGCTTCATCGGCGTCGCCGTGGCACTTCGCGGCCGCGCCGGCGGCCTGCTGCGCATCGGTCAGTTGCCAGGTGGTCAGCGCAAGCTGCAGATCGGCCTTGTTGTAGGCCATCTCCTCGCGAATCTCGCGCACCGCGACGATCGCGACGGGCACGGCCCAGAATGCGACCACGATCACCCAGCGGCGGAACCAGCGGTGTTGTCTCCATGCCATCCATGCCTCCGTTTGACGCGGCATGCGCGTCCGTGTCGAGGGCGGCCCGATGGCGCTTCTTGTACTTGGATGGGCCGCGTTGCAGCCATCATAGAAGAAAACGCGGCGAATTGCCGCACCGCATGCGCGGGCGGGCGGCCGCGCCGGGCGGCGCGCGCGGCGGCCGGCGTCGATGCGCGTACAACGAAAACAAAAATGCCGCGCCCGCCGAAGCGGAGCGCGGCATTCGTGGCCGGTGTGCCGGAATCAGGCGGCCGGCTGGCTGCTCAGGCAGCTCTTCATGAACGCCTTGCGATCGTCGCCTTTCTTGTCGGCGGCTTGCGTGTTGCAGGCCTTCATCTTTTCCTGCTGCGTCATCTTCTTGGCAGGCTTCGCCGACAGGCAGTCCTTCATGAACGCCTTGCGTTCGTCGCCCGTCTTGCCGGCGGCCTGGGTGTTGCAGGCCTTCATCTTGTCCTGCTGGCTGTTCGCCGCGAACGCGGGGGAAGCCAGCATGCCGCCGAGAAGCACTGCGGCCACGAGCGATTGGATTTTCATTTTGACACTCCCATGGGGTGAATTGCGTTTTATCGACGCCGTCACGAAGCCGATGCAGCACGATACGGAGTAGGGTCGCATCGCGCCGCGTTCCGATTATGGCAAACCAATGTGAAAACACCAAAACGGCACTTCCTATAACGCCGTCGCGCCACCGTGCGTTGACGTCGCCCACGCGCCGGCGATCGGGATAAACCATGAGCGGCCCGCGTCGCATGCGTTTGTTCGCACCGAATCGCTCGAATCCGGGCCGCGAGCCATTACAATCGCGGCCATGAATACGCTGACTCCCGCTTCTTCTTCGTCCGCGGCGCACCTGCCGCGCATTGCCGTCCTCGCGACCGGCGGCACGATCGCCGGCGCCGCGCCCGACGCGACGAGCACGGCCGGCTATCAGGCCGGCGCGCTCGGCGTCAATTTCCTGCTCGACGCGGTACCGGCGCTCGCGTCGGTCGCGCGCATTCACGCCGAGCAGATCGCCAGCATCGACAGCAAGGATCTCGCGCTGCCGCTCTGGAACACGCTCGCCGCGCGGATCGACGCGCTGATGGCCGATCCGGCGGTCGACGGCATCGTCATTACGCATGGCACCGACACGCTCGAGGAAACCGCCTATGCGCTGCATCTGGTCGTGAGCGGCGACAAGCCGGTCGTGCTGACCGCCGCGATGCGGCCGGCCACCGCGCTGTCGTCGGACGGGCCGCTGAACCTGCTGAACGCGGTGACGCTCGCCGGGCATCCGGCCGCGCGCGGGCAGGGCGTGCTCGTCGCCTTCAACAACCGGATCCATGCGGCGCGCGACGTCGTGAAGACGAGCACCTATGCGGTCGACGCGTTCCAGTCGCCGGAGCTCGGCGCGCTCGGCTGGGTGCAGGACGGCCGCGTCGAATTCGCGCGCCGCGTGACGCGTGCGCGCGATGCACAACTGACGATTCCCGAGACGTGGCCGCCGGTCGACGTGGTGACCAGCTATGCGGGCGTCACGCGCACGGCCGTCGATGCGCTCGTCGCGGCCGGCGTGCGCGGCCTCGTCGTCGCGGGCACGGGCAACGGCTCGATCCATGCGACGCTGCAGACGGCGCTGGCCGACGCGGTGAACGCCGGGGTCGCGGTGGTGCGCGCGTCGCGCGTCGGTTCCGGTCACGTGATGCGCAACGGCGCCGCGAACGACGATGCGTTCGGCTTCGTCAGCGCCGGCTCGCTGAGCCCGTTCAAGGCGCGCGTGCTGCTGATGCTCGCACTCGCGAACGGCATTCGCGAGCGCGACGCGTTGCAGCAGCTGTTCGATCGCTGCTGACCCACACGCGGCCGCGTGCCGGCCGAATCGATGCCGTAAACGACAAAGGCAGGCCGAACGGCCTGCCTTTTCTCATGTCGACGCGTGCAAACGCTCAGGCTTGCGGCGGAATCACGAGCTTCTGGCCCGGATAGATGCGATCGGGGCTCGACAGCATCGGCTTGTTCGCCTCGAAGATCACCGGGTACTTGTTCGCGTCGCCGTACACTTCCTTCGCGATCGCGGACAACGTGTCGCCCGGCTTCACGTCGTGGTACCGGACTTCCGGATCGTCGGGCTGCAGGCCGTCGTCGTTGACGCCCGCGACACCCTGCACGTTGCCGGCCGCGACCTTGACCTTCGCCTTCGTGTCGAGATCGGGCACGCTGCCCGACAGCGACACGGTGCGCGACGCGCCGTCGAACGCGACGGTCAGGTTCGACGTGTCGAGACCCTGCGTGTTGATGTAGTTCTTGATGGCATCGGCCGCGGTCTGGTTCGCGGCATTCGGATTTTCCGCCGCTTGCGCGTCGGCATGACCCAGCAGTTTTTCACCCGCCTCTTTGATAAACGAAAGAAGACCCATCGTTGCACTCCTTAGGTGGTTGAAACGAAAACGCGCCGTGAAGTGGCGAAAAAAACACCGCGCTGGGGGCGGCCACCGAAGGTGAACGCGAGCGCGGCGGTTTTCTCGAAAGGCGTGGCGAAAGTGTAGGCGTTCGCCGCGACGATTGCATGAAAAATCGACGGTACGAACGTAAAGAAATGTAATACGCGAAATCCGACAGGCGGACACCCGACGACGACGTCTGACCGACCAAGGCTTCCCCGGCGTCGCCGGGTGCCGCTGCGGACCCCACCACGCCGCTCTCAGCCCAGAGCGGCGTTTTTCGCTCCGCCGCGCACGCATGGACGCGATGCGCGGCGGGGCGCCCCACCGTGATGCGCGCGTGTCGCACGCATCGATGCACCGGCAGCGGCCGGCGCACGTGAATTCCGCGCACCGTCCGCCGCGATCGCGACGGAGAGTGCGTCATGGCAGCCGCGCGACGCGGCCCGCGTTCAGCTTGCCGACTTCTCGATCTCGAAGTTCGACATGATTTCGAGCGCACGCACGAGTGCCGAGTGATCCCATGCCTTGCCGCCGTGCGATGCGCACACGCTGAACAGCTGCTGCGCGCTCGCGGTGTGCGGCAGCGCGAGGCCGAGCTTGCGTGCGCCTTCGAGCGCGAGGTTCAGATCCTTCTGGTGCAGCTCGATGCGGAAGCCCGGATCGAACGTGCGCTTGGTCATCCGCGCGCCGTGCACTTCGAGGATGCGCGATGCCGCGAAACCGCCCATCAGCGCCTGACGCACGCGCTCCGGGTCGGCACCCGAGCGCGCGGCGAACAGCAGCGCTTCGCCGACGGCCTCGATGTTCAGCGCGACGATGATCTGGTTGGCGACCTTGCAGGTCTGGCCCGCGCCGTTGTCGCCGACGAGCGTGATGTTCTTGCCCATCTTCTCGAACAGCGGCTTGGCGCGCTCGAACGCCTGCTCCGGGCCGCCGACCATGATCGTCAGCGACGCTTCGCGCGCGCCGACTTCGCCGCCCGACACCGGTGCATCGAGATAGTCGCAGCCGAGCGCGTTGATCTGCTTCGCGAATTCCTGCGTGTCGAGCGGCGAGATCGAGCTCATGTCGATCACGAGCTTGCCCGGCGTCAGGCCCTTCGCGACGCCGTCGTCGGCGAACAGCACGTTGCGCACGTCGGGCGTGTCCGGAACCATCGAGATGATGATGTCCGCGTTCTTCGCGACCTCGCTCGAGTTCGCGACGACTTTCGCGCTCGCGCGCAGATCGTCGGGCACCGGATACGCGCCGTTCACGACGAGCCGATGATCGGCCTTGAGCAGGTTGCGCGCCATGTGCGCGCCCATGATGCCGAGGCCGATGAAACCGATGGTTGCCATGTGAAAGTCTCCTATAGGGGCGAATGACGGAAGGTGGCGTTCAGGCGGCGCGGCGCGCGGCGCCCGACGTGCAGCCGGCGACGCTTTGCAGCCAGCCGAGCCCTTCGGTCGTGGTGGTGCGGGGCTTGTATTCGCAACCGACGTAGCCGGTGTAGCCGAGCCGGTCGAGCAGCGCGAACAGGAACGCGTAGTTGATCTCGCCGGTGCCCGGCTCGTGGCGGCCCGGGTTGTCCGCGAGCTGCACGTGGCCGATCGAGGCGAGGTTGCGTTCGATCGTCGCGGCGAGTTCGCCTTCCATGCGCTGCATGTGATAGATGTCGTACTGCAGGAACAGGTTGTCCGAACCGACCGCGCGGATCACGTCGAGCCCTTCGGCCGAACGGTTCAGCGCGAAGCCCGGAATGTCGAAGCTGTTGCACGGCTCGACGAGCAGGCGGATGCCTTCGCGCTTGAGCGCATCGGCCGCGAAGCGCAGGTTGTCGACGATCGTGACGAACGTCTTGTCGCGCGGCGTGCTCGCCGACGGAATCCCGACGAGGCAGTTCAGCTGCGGCACCTTCAACGCCTTCGCGTATTCGATCGCGCGGCCGACGCCTTCCTGGAATTCGCCGACGCGATCGGGCAGGCACGCGATCCCGCGTTCGCCCTGATCCCAGTTGCCGGCCGGCAGGTTGTGCAGCACGAGGCGCAGGCGATGCGCGTCGAGCCGTTCGGCGAGTTCCTCCTTCGCATACGGATACGGAAACAGGAACTCGACGGCATCGAAGCCCGCGTCCGCGGCCGCCTTGAAGCGGTCGAGGAACGGCACTTCGTTGAACAGCATGGTCAGGTTTGCAGCAAACTTCGGCATGAGCTAAGCCTCTTCGGTCGGTCAGTCAAAAAAATCGCGCGGATCAGTCGAGCATCGAGATGGCGGTCGGCGCGTGTTCGGCTTTCTCCGCGAGGTCCTCGAACTCGTTGATCGCATCGATCTCGGTGCCCATCGAGATGTTCGTCACGCGCTCGAGGATCACTTCGACGATCACCGGCACGCTGAACTCTTCCGCGAGCGATTGCGCCTGCTTCAGCGCCGGTTCGATCTCTTCCGGCTTGAACACGCGCAGCGCCTTGCAGCCGAGGCCTTCGGCCACGGCGACGTGATCGACGCCATAACCGTTCAGCTCCGGTGCGTTCACGTTGTCGAACGCGAGCTGCACGCAGTAGTCCATGTCGAACGCGCGCTGCGCCTGACGGATCAGCCCGAGGTACGAGTTGTTCACGACCACGTGCACGTACGGCAGCTTGAACTGCGCGCCGGCTGC
Organism: Burkholderia sp. BC1; assembly: GCF_052683555.1. Taxonomy (NCBI): domain Bacteria; kingdom Pseudomonadati; phylum Pseudomonadota; class Betaproteobacteria; order Burkholderiales; family Burkholderiaceae; genus Burkholderia; species Burkholderia sp. BC1. Next base: position 101,673 of record NZ_JBQYLP010000015.1, on the reverse strand, counting down.
CAGTTCCTCGATCATGAACTGGAAGTCGTAGTCGCCGGACAGCGCGACGATCGGGCGGGCCGGATCGGCCGCACGCACGCCGAGCGCGGCGGGAATCGTCCAGCCGAGCGGGCCGGCCTGGCCGCAGTTGATCCAGTTGCGCGCCTTGAACACGTGCAGGAACTGCGCGGCGGCGATCTGCGACAGACCGATCGTGCTCACGTAGCACGTATCGCGGCCGAACACCTTGTTCATCTCTTCGTACACGCGCTGCGGCTTGATCGGCACGTTCTCGAAGTGCGTCTTGCGCTGCAGCGTGCGCTTGCGCTGCTGGCACTCGGCCACCCAGGCGCTGCGGTCCTTCAGCTTGCCGGCCGCCTTCCATTCCTGCGCGACGGCGACGAACAACTCGAGCGCCGCCTTCGCGTCCGACACGATCCCGAGATCGGGGCCGAACACGCGGCCGATCTGCGTCGGTTCGATGTCGACGTGCACGAACTTGCGGCCCTTCGTGTAGACGTCGATGCTGCCGGTGTGGCGGTTCGCCCAGCGGTTGCCGATGCCGAGCACGAAGTCCGAGGCGAGCATCGTCGCGTTGCCGTAGCGGTGCGACGTCTGCAGGCCGACCATGCCGGCCATCAGCGGATGGTCGTCCGGAATCGCACCCCACGACATCAGCGTCGGAATCACCGGCACGCCGACGGTTTCCGCGAACTGCACGAGCAGGTCCTCGGCCGCCGCGTTGAGCACGCCGCCGCCCGACACGATCAGCGGCTTGTCCGCGTCGTTGAGCATCGCGAGCGCCTTCTCGATCTGCGCGCGGGTCGCCGCGGGCTTGTAGACCGGCAGCGGTTCGTACGTGTCGATGTCGAATTCGATTTCGGCGAGCTGCACGTCGATCGGCAGATCGATCAGCACCGGGCCCGGACGGCCCGAGCGCATCAGGTGGAACGCCTGCTGGAACACGCGCGGCACGAGTGCCGGCTCGCGCACGGTGACGGCCCACTTCGTGACGGGCTTCGCGATCGACTCGATGTCGACGGCCTGGAAGTCTTCCTTGTACAAACGCGCGCGCGGCGCCTGGCCCGTGATCGCGAGAATCGGAATCGAGTCGGCCGAGGCGGAGTAGAGGCCCGTGATCATGTCGGTGCCGGCCGGGCCCGACGTGCCGATGCACACGCCGATGTTGCCCGGTGCCGCGCGCGTGAAGCCTTCGGCCATGTGCGACGCGCCTTCGACGTGGCGCGCCAGCACGTGGCTGATGCCGCCCGACTTGCGCATCGCCGAGTAGAACGGGTTGATCGCGGCGCCGGGTACGCCGAACGCGGTCTGGATGCCTTCCTTCTCGAGCACGAGCACGGCGGCGTCGACAGCTCTCATTTTGGCCATGAATGTCTCCTTGAACCTGAAATGGGGTGAATCTCGGTAATCGGTCTGTTGAGGACACTTTAGGGATGCAGGAAAGGTTTGATAAGATCAGCCGAAGTCGCTTATTTCGAAACTAAAAGTATGGAATGACGGCCGGACGGGCATTCCACCGGCGTCGGAACGGAGACGGGAGATGGATCGCTTCAAGCAGATCGAGACGTTCGTGCGCGTCGCGGACGCCGGCAGCCTCGCGGCGGCGGCGCTCGAGGAGGGCGTGTCGCCGGTCGTGCTCGGCCGGCGCATCGACGCGCTCGAGAAGCGGCTCGGCGTCAAGCTGATGTACCGGTCGACGCGGCGGCTCGTCGTCAGCGAGGAGGGCGCCGCGTTCCTCGAACGCTGCCGCGGGCTGCTGTCCGAATGGGATCAGGCCGAGAACGAACTGGCCGCCGGGCGGCGCGCGGTCAGCGGTCACCTGATCGTATCGGCGCCGGCCGCGTTCGGCCGCAAGCACGTGGCGCCCCACGCGCCCGGCTTTCTCGCCGACAAGCCCGAGATGCAGCTGTCGTTCAACCTGACCGATCGCGTGGTCGATCTCGTGCGCGAAGGCTACGACCTGTCGATCCGGATCGGCGGCGCGGTGGACCCGAACTTCGTCGCGGTGAAGCTCGCATCGAACCGGCGCGTCGTGTGCGGCACGCCCGACTATTTCCGCCGGCACGGCCGCCCGAACTCGCTCGACGATCTGCTCAAGCACAACTGCCTCGCATTCAACCTGCAGGGCGGGCAGAACCGCGGCTGGTACTTTCAGCGTCACGGCAAGATCGTCACGATGCGCGTGACCGGCAATCTCGACTGCAACGACGGCGAGCTGCTGCACCGCTGGGTCGCCGAGGGGCTCGGGCTCGGCTGGCGCTCGACATGGGAAATCGCCGCGCAGCTCGAGACGGGCGAACTCGAAACGGTGCTCGACGAGTATGCGCTGCCCGACTACGACATCCTCGCCGTCTATCCGCAGCAGCGCTACGTGCCGGCGCGCGTGCGCTACTTCATCGACTACTTGCGCGACGCGTACGCGCAGCCGGGGTACTGGAGCACGTCGCCGTAACGGGCGGGCGCGTTGCTTAGGCGAGTGGCCGTGCGCGCCAGTTGCCGTTTTTTTCGCTTCGGGCCCGTGCCGCGGGAATAAACTCGACGCAATGGCGGTAAGGTCATCGAGAGTGTGGCGGCTGGCTTTGGGCCTCGGGACTTGCGCGGCCGGCATCGCACGCGCAGCGGGCGCGGCTTCGGCCGCCGGGACCAGGGAGGCCATGTGGGGCAAGCCGGACAGCCGGTCGATGGGCAGACAGCAGGCGATGCGGCGGCGCGCGGCGAGCGGTTTCGCGCGCTCGTGCTGCCGCACCTCGATGCCGCGTACAACCTCGCGCGCTGGCTGAGCGGCAGCGCGAGCGACGCGGACGACGTCGTGCAGGAGGCTTGCATGCGTGCGCTGCGTTTCGTCGATTCGTGCCGCGGCGACAACGCGCGGCCGTGGCTGCTGACGATCGTGCGGCACACGTGGTACAGCGAATGGCGGCGGCGCACGCATGCGCACGAAGTCGCCGCGCCCGACACGCTCGAGGACGCCGACGTGCCCGACGACTGGCAGCCGGCGACGGCCGATCCGCTCGCGCAGCTGCTGCGCGGCGAAAACGTCCGGCTCGTCAACGCGGCGCTCGCGAAGCTGCCTGCCGGGTACCGCGAGGTGCTCGTGCTGCGCGAGATGGAGGATCTCAGCTATCGCGAAATCGCGGCGATCGCGGACGTGCCGATCGGCACCGTGATGTCGCGGCTCGCGCGCGGCCGTCGGCGGCTCGCCGCGCTGCTCGGCGAGGAAGCCGTGCCGGCGCGCGGCGAGCGGGCGGCGCGCACGCCGGCCGGCGGATCGGCATCGGAGGCTATCGATGGACTGTAACGAAGCGCGCGCGCTGCTGGATGCGGACGTCGACCGCGAGCTGTCGCCGCCGGATGCGCTGCGGGTCCAGCAGCACGTCGACGAATGCGAGCTGTGCCGGCGCGAGCGCGAGCGGATCGTCGCGCTCTCGCATGCCGTGCGGGCCGCCGACTATCATCGCGCGCCGGACGCGCTGCGCGCGCGGATCGCCGCGCTGCAGCCGCAGGCGGAGGCGGCGACTGCGCCGATGGGCGATCGAACGGGGCCGGAACGGGCGCGCAACGACGGATTTCAGGCGCAGCCCCAGCCCCGGTCGCAGCCGCGCGGTCGCCGGCGGTTTTCATGGCTCGGCGGTCGCGCCGCGTCCGCGCGCCCGGCTGCCGCGGCATCGGGCACGCGCGCGCCGGCGCTGCCGGGGCTCGGCTGGGGCGTTGCGCTCGTCGTCGCGCTGGCGGCAGCGGGCGGCATCGCGGTGTCCGCGCATCGCGCCGAGACCGACCGCACGGTCGACGAACTGGTCGCGAGCCACGTGCGCGCGGGGTTGTCCGCGCGCGATATCGACGTGATCTCGACCGATCGGCACACGGTCAAGCCGTGGTTCAACGGGCGGCTCGACTACGCGCCGCCGGTCGAGGACCTCGGCGCGAACGGCTTCGTCCTCGTCGGCGGCCGGCTCGACTATGTCGACCGACGCCGCGTCGCGGTGCTCGTGTACCGCTATCGGCAGCATGTGATCGACGTCTACGTGTCGCCGGCGGGCGACGGACGCGCCGCGCCGTACGCGACCGTGTCGCAGGGTTACGCCGTCGATCGCTGGACGGCGGCCGGCATGACCTGGTGGGCCGTGACCGACGCGGAGCCGTCGGCGCTCGCGGCGTTCCGCGCGGCGCTATCGGCGCGCATCGGCGCGGCCGGCGGCGAACAATGACGCCGGTGGGCGAAGCGGCGGGGCGGTGAACGAGGCGGACTCGTCGGTCCCGCCCGCGCCGCAGCCCGGCGCCGACGCAGCCCGGCACCGACGCACGCCGCGTTCCGTCCCGATATTCCAAAATGCATGCGCGCCGCGAGCGCCGCGCGGCGCGGCAGCCCCTCAAGTGATTGAAAACACGGCCGAATCGGGCGGCGAATCGCCGATCGGCATTGCACACGGCGCGTATCCGGGTTAGAATCTTCGGCTTCTCACTTGCCACACCGGTTCAGACGCCCGGGTGGCTTCTATCCACAAGGAGTGTGTAATGCGTCATTACGAAATCGTCTTCATCGTGCACCCCGATCAGAGCGAGCAAGTGCCCGCGATGATCGAGCGTTACAAGACCACGATCACCTCGCACGGCGGCCAGATCCACCGTGTCGAAGACTGGGGCCGTCGCCAGCTGGCCTACATGATCGAGAAACTCGCGAAGGCTCACTACGTCTGCATGAACATCGAGTGCGACCAGACGACGCTCGACGAACTCGAACACGCGTTCAAGTTCAACGACGCCGTGCTGCGTCACCTCATCGTCAAGATGAAGAAGGCCGAAACCGGCCCGTCGCCGATGATGAAGGAAGTTCAGCGCGAAGAAGCCAAGAAGGCGGCTGCCGCTCAGCCGACCGAAGCGCAGGCTTAAGCTCGTCTCGATTAAGCCACCAAGGAGCACGCCACTCACGTGAACAGGTTGCAATTGACGGCAAGCGTCGTCGAGCGCGCAGCGGTGCGATACACGCCCGCCGGCGTTCCGATCGCGAGCGCGACGTTGCAGCACCGCACGGAAGTCGTCGAAGCAGGCATTCCCCGTCAGGTCGAAATGACGATCGAGGCGGTGGCGGCCGGCGACGCGAGCGGCAGGCTGGAGCAGTGTGAACTCGGCGTCGAGACGCTGTTCACGGGCTTCCTGGCAAAGAAAAGCCGCAACGCGCGAACCTTGGTGTTTCACATCACAGCATTGCAGGACATTGGAAAGGACTGAACATGGCCCGCCCCACTGGTAAGAAATTCGACAAGCGTCGTCAGCAACAAAACCCGCTCTTCAAGCGCAAGAAGTTCTGCCGCTTCACGGCAGCCGGCGTCGAGCAGATCGACTACAAGGACACGGAAACGCTGAAGGACTTCATCGGCGAAAACGGCAAGATCACGCCGGCCCGTCTGACGGGTACGAAGGCGCACTATCAGCGTCAGCTGGACACGGCAATCAAGCGCGCACGCTTCCTCGCGCTGCTGCCGTACACCGATCAGCACAAGGCGTAATCAGGCGACGCAATAAGGAGAATTCGAATGCAAATCATTCTGTTGGAAAAAGTCGCCAATCTGGGCAACCTCGGCGATATCGTCAAGGTCAAGGACGGTTACGCTCGCAACTTCCTGATCCCGAACCGCAAGGCTCGCCGTGCGACGAAGGAAGCGATCGCCGAATTCGAAGTGCGCCGTGCAGAGCTCGAGAAGATCGCGGCTGAAAAGCTGGCGGCTTCGCAGGCTGTCGGCGAGAAGCTGAACGGCCAGTCGTTCGAAATCACGCAGAAGTCGGGCGTGGACGGCCGTCTGTTCGGCTCGGTCACGAACGCGGACGTCGCGGAACTGCTGAAGAAGGCCGGCTTCGATGTCGAGAAGTCGCAGGTTCGCATGCCGGAAGGCCCGCTGAAGATGATCGGCGAGCACGGCGTTCAGGTCGCGCTGCATACGGACGTCGTCGTCGACGTCACGATCAACGTGATCGGCGACCACGCGTAAGCGTACGCAACACTTGCCGGGCGGCACACGCCGCCCGGACAGGGGCAGGCGCCCGGGCAACCGGGGCCTGCCTTTTTTGTTGGCCGATCGCCGGCGACGAACTGGCGTCGCGGCCGGCAATTCGCGATAATCCCAACCCATGAACGCGCCGCAAGATCCACAAATCGAATCGCTGAAAGTCCCGCCGCACTCGGTCGAAGCCGAGCAGTCGGTGCTGGGCGGCCTGTTGCTCGACAACGCGGCATGGGACCGGATTGCCGATTTCCTGTCGCAGAGCGACTTCTATCGTTACGACCATCGGATCATCTTCGAGCATATCGGCCGGCTGATCGCGGCCACGCGTCCGGCCGACGTCGTGACGGTGTTCGAAGCGCTGACGACGTCCGGCAAGGCCGACGAAGTCGGCGGTCTCGCCTATCTGAACGCGCTCGCGCAGAACACGCCGAGTGCGGCGAACATCCGCCGCTATGCGGAGATCGTGCGCGACCGTGCGGTGCTGCGCCGGCTCGTGTCGGTCGCCGACGAAATCTCGGCCGATGCGTTCAATCCGCAGGGCAAGGAAGTCCGCCAGCTGCTCGACGAAGCCGAAGCGAAGGTGTTCTCGATCGCCGAAGAGGGCGCGCGCGGCAATCAGGGCTTTCTCGAGATCGGTCCGCTGCTCACGCAGGTCGTCGAGCGGATCGACACGCTCTATCACACCGCGAACCCGAGCGACGTCACCGGCACGCCGACCGGCTTCGTCGATCTCGATCGCATGACGTCGGGCATGCACGGCGGCGAGCTGATCATCGTCGCCGGGCGGCCGTCGATGGGCAAGACCGCGTTCTCGATGAACATCGGCGAATACGTCGCGGTCGAGTACGGGCTGCCGGTCGCGGTGTTCTCGATGGAAATGCCGGGCACGCAGCTCGTGATGCGGATGCTCGGCTCGATCGGCCGGCTCGATCAGCACCGCATGCGTACGGGCCGCCTCACCGACGAGGATTGGCCGAAGCTCACGCACGCCGTGCAGAAGATGAGCGAAGCGCAGCTGTTCATCGACGAGACGGGCGGCCTGAACCCGATGGAACTGCGCTCGCGCGCGCGGCGTCTCGCGCGGCAGTGCGGCAAGCTCGGGCTGATCATCGTCGACTATCTGCAGCTGATGTCGGGCTCGTCGCAGGGCGAAAACCGCGCCACCGAGATCTCGGAAATCTCGCGCTCGCTGAAGAGCCTCGCGAAGGAACTCGACGTGCCGGTGATCGCGCTGTCGCAGCTGAACCGCGGCCTCGAACAGCGTCCGAACAAGCGCCCGGTGATGTCCGACCTGCGCGAATCGGGCGCTATCGAACAGGACGCGGACGTGATCCTGTTCATTTATCGCGACGAAGTCTACAATCCGGACAGCCCGGACAAGGGGACGGCCGAGATCATCATCGGCAAGCAGCGTAACGGCCCGATCGGTCCCGTTCGGCTCACGTTCCTGGGCCAATACACGAAGTTCGACAACTTTGCAGGGGCGCAGAACTTCTACGGCGAGTAACGCCGGATGTAAACCCCTATTTAGCCAAACGTTGTATCCCGTCCGGCGCGCGCGCATGCGCGCGTCGCGCCGTCACCGGAAACGGTACAATGTCGCCCGTTTTCGTGACAGTCGTTTGACAATCTCTCAGGAATCCCATGTTCGGTCGATTCATGCCCACCGAGGGCAAGTTCTTTGAACTCTTCAATGCGCACGCGAAGCACATCGTTTCCGGTGGCCGCGAGCTCGAACTGCTGATCGACAATCTCGCCGACGCCGAGATTCACAAGCAAAACGTGCAGACGGCGGAGAAAGCCGCCGACAAGCTGACGCACGAAGCGATCGATCTGCTGCACAAGACCTTCATCACGCCGCTCGATCGCGACGAGATCCACAAGCTGATCACGACGATGGACGACATCCTCGACCTGATGGAAGACGTCGCGACGGCCGTGTCGCTGTACGACGTGCAGTCCGTCACGTCGGAAGCGAGCCAGCTCGCGCACATCGTCACGCAGTCGGCGCAGCACGTTCAGCAGGCCGTCGCGCTGCTGTCCGACATGAAGCAGTCCGCGCAGATCCTCAAGCAGTGCGAGGAAATCGACCGCTGGGAGTCCGAGGCCGACCGCGTGCTGCGTGCGGCGATGTCGAAGCTGTTCCGCGAGGAAGACGACGTGAAGACGCTCATCAAGCTGAAGGCGATCTACGAACTGCTCGAGGAGATCACCGACAAGTGCGAGGACGTCGCGAACATCATCGAAGGCATCGTGCTGGAAAACGCCTGAGCGGATCACGATGCATTCGATACAACTCGCCCTATGGATGGTCGCGACGCTGGTGCTCGTCGCGCTCGTATTCGACTTCATGAACGGCTTCCACGACGCGGCGAACTCGATCGCCACCGTCGTGTCGACCGGGGTGCTGAAGCCGCAGCAGGCCGTCGTGTTCGCGGCGGCCTTCAACGTGATCGCGTATTTCATCTTCCATCTGAAAGTCGCGCAGACCGTCGGCAAAGGCACGATCGATCCGGAGATCGTCGATCACTACGTCGTGTTCGGCGCGCTCGTCGGCGCGATCGGCTGGAACGTGATCACGTGGTACTACGGGATTCCGTCGAGCTCGTCGCACGCGCTGATCGGCGGGCTGGTCGGCTCCGCACTCGCGAAATCGGGCTGGAGCGCACTGAATGTCGACGGGCTGATGAAGACCGTCGCGTTCATCTTCATTTCGCCGCTGCTCGGCTTCATTCTCGGCTCGCTGTTCATGCTCGGCGTGTCGTGGCTGTATTTCCGTACCGCACCGAGCAAGGTCGACCGGCGCTTCCGCCGGCTGCAGCTGCTGTCGGCCGGGCTCTATAGCCTCGGTCACGGCGGCAACGACGCGCAGAAGACGATCGGCATCATCTGGATGCTGCTGATCGCGTCCGGCTACGCGTCGGCGACGTCCGATGCGCCGCCTGCCTGGGTGATCGGCGCCTGCTATCTGTCGATGGGCCTCGGCACGCTGTTCGGCGGCTGGCGCATCGTGCGCACGATGGGCCAGAAGATCACGAAGCTGAAGCCGGTCGGCGGCTTCTGTGCGGAAAGCGGCGGTGCGATCACGCTGTTCGTCGCGTCGTTCCTCGGCATTCCGGTATCGACGACGCACACGATCACCGGCGCGATCGTCGGTGTCGGCGCGACGCAGAAGCTGTCGGCCGTGCGCTGGGGTGTTGCCGGCAACATCGTGTGGGCGTGGGTGCTGACGATTCCCGCATCGGCGCTGATCGCCGCCGGCGGCTGGTGGCTCGGGCACCGGATCTTCTGATTCCGGCGCGCGATCCGGTCGCCGCTTCGAGAAAAGGGCGCCGCATGCCGAACAGGCTGCGGCGCTTTTTTTTTGGCGTGCGGCAGCGCGTGTCTGCTAAGCATAGCGATCGGTTGTCGTAGACGATGAATCGGCAGGGAAGCCGGTCACCGATGCGATCGGGAAGCAGGTGAAACGATGGCGGCTTAAGCCGCTCAATGCGGACAGCGTGCCACGATAGTGTGGGGATCCCTCGACGTACGTGAACCCGGCGTGCCGGCCCGAGGGCGTCAGTAGCTGCCGTTCGCGAAGCGGGCGATCGGGTCGTCGGCCGTGCCGGTGCGGGCGCCGACCGGCGCGGACTGCGTCGACGCGCGCAGCACCTGAACGGCGGCCGGCTCGCTATTGCGCGACGGCGCGGCGGCAGCCGGCGGTTCGGCATCGAATGCGGCGGCTTCCGCGGCGGTCAGCGCCGTCGTCGGAATCGGCGTGCCGACTTCCGGTGTGCCGGCCGGCATCATATTCGACGTCGCGGCGATCGCGTCGCCGCCCGCGGACGCCGCCTGTTGCCGGGCCGCGGACAAGCGGGCCGGCGGCGGCTCGTACGGATCCGCAGGCGCGGCTGCCGCAGTCGATACAGTCGATGTTGTCGATACGGGCGCGGCTGCCGCGGCGACGGCCGCGGGCGGTGCCGCCGATACGCGTCGTGCTTGCGTCTCCGCATAAGCCGGCGGCTGCGATGCCGCGGCCGTCACGACGGGTGCGGGGGCGGCCGGCGTCGGCGCCGATACAGCCGCCGTCGCCGCCGTGCGCGACTCGTCGCGCCGCGCTTCGTACGTCGGCGCATCGAACGGCGTCGGCTTCGCGCGCGGCGGCGCGACGCGGCGAATGCCGTCGAAGCGCTTCGCCCAATACGGATTGGTCAGGTAATCGAGCCGCACGGTCCCGCCCGTCGACGGCGCATTCACGAAGCGGAGCTTGCCGACATAGATGCCGACATGCGAATGCGGGCGGCCGGTCGTGTTGAAGAAAATCAGGTCGCCGGGCGCGATCTGGTCGGGTTCGATCGACACGCCGCGGCTGCTCATGTCGGCCGTCGTACGCGGCAGGTTCACGTCGGCCGCGCGGTCCATCACGTAGCGCACGAGCCCGCTGCAGTCGAAGCCGCTCGCGGGCGTGTTGCCGCCCCAGCGATACGGTACGCCGACGAGGCTCATCGCCTGGATCGAAATTTCTTCCTGGCCGACGCTGTGATCGACGAATTTCGGGAAATTGGCGGGCGGTGGGAACGCGCGCGGCGTCTTGATCGTCATGCCGGACGAGCGCGACGCCGTCTGCGGCGGCACGCTGGAGCAGGCCGCAAGCAGCGAAACGACGGCGACGGGAACCCAGATTCGAAGCATGAAAGACGGAACGGGCGCGGCGCACCCTGATTCGTATGACGACGGATAGGCCCGATGGTAGACGCTCCGACGGGGCTTGCGCAACCATTCCTGAGAATTTACTTGAAGTTTCGCGCGTAAACCGTCGTGGTTTTCGTAACGGCGCGTTATCGACGAATCCGACCCTCAAAATAAAACGGCGCTCCGGAAGCGGAGCGCCGTCAGGTGTCGGAAACCGGCCGAGCGGCCGGCGCCGTGCGTCAGAGGATGTCGGACGCGTAATCGGCGAGGCGCGAGCGTTCGCCGCGCGCGAGCGTCACGTGGCCGCTGTGGCCCCAGCCCTTGAAGCGGTCGACGACGTAGGTGAGGCCCGAGCTGCCTTCGGTCAGATAAGGCGTGTCGATCTGCGCGATGTTGCCGAGGCACACGATCTTCGTGCCGGGGCCGGCACGCGTGACGAGCGTCTTCATCTGTTTCGGCGTCAGGTTCTGCGCTTCGTCGATGATCAGATACTTGTCGACGAACGTGCGGCCGCGCATGAAGTTCATGCTCTTGACCTTCAGGCGCGAGCGGATCAGCTCCTGCGTCGCGGCGCGACCCCATTCGCCGGCTGCGTCGTCGGTCTTCTGCAGCACTTCGAGGTTGTCGTCGAAGGCGCCCATCCACGGCTGCATCTTCTCTTCCTCGGTGCCCGGCAGAAAGCCGATGTCCTCGCCGACCGGCACGGTCGCGCGCGTGACGATGATCTCGTTGTAGCGCTTGTCGTCGAGCACCTGCGCGAGGCCGGCCGCGAGCGCGACGAGCGTCTTGCCGGTGCCGGCCTGGCCGAGCAGCGTGACGAAGTCGATGTCGGGGTTCATCAGCAGGTTCAGCGCGAAGTTCTGCTCGCGGTTGCGCGCCGTGATGCCCCACACGTTGTTCTTGTGATGGCTGTAGTCGCGCAGCGTCTGCAGCAGCGCCGTCTTGCCGTTCAGCTCGCGCACGATCGCATGGAACGTCGGCTCGCCGTTCTGCGGCTCGAGATAGACGAACTCGTTGACGAGCATCGACGCGACGAGCGGGCCCGTCACGCGGTAGTACGTGGTGCCCGTCTTCGTGTCCTGCCAGCTCTCCATGCCTTTCGCATGGCGGGTCCAGAAGTCCTGCGGCAGTTCGCGCACGCCGGTGTAGAGGAGATCCTTGTCCTCGAGCACCTGGTCGTTGAAGTAGTCTTCCGCGGGCAGGCCCAGCGCATGCGCCTTGATCCGCATGTTGATGTCTTTCGACACCAGCACGACCTGACGATCGGGCCGGTCGCGCTGCAGCGCGCGCACGACGCCGAGGATCTGGTTGTCGGCCTTGCCTTCGGGCAGCCCTTCGACGGGCGCGATGTCGGCGAGCTTCGTCTGGAAGTACAGGCGGCCGAGCGCATCGCGATTGCCGAGGCGCGACAGCGGAATGCCGGCCGAGATCGGGCCCGCGTCGGCGACGAGCGCATCGAGCGTGCGACTCACCTGACGCGCATTGCGCGCGACTTCGGACATCCCTTTCTTGTGGTTGTCGAGTTCCTCGAGCGTCATCATCGGCAGATAGACGTCGTGTTCCTCGAACCGGAACAGGCTGCTCGGATCGTGCATCAGCACGTTCGTATCGAGGACGAACAGCTTCTGCAGTTCGGCTTCGGCGGTCTTGCGCCCGCGCGCCTTGGTCGTCGCGCCCGTGTCGCGCGCCGGTGCGGCCGCAGGTTTGGCGGCGGCGGGCCGCTCGTCGCGTGCGACGACCGGTGCTGCGGGTGCGGCGGCCGGCATCGGCTGCAGCAGCGCGGCGGTCTGGCGCGTCTTGCGCGTACGCGTGGTCGCGCTCGCGGCTTCCTGCGCCGACGCGACGGCCCGCAGCGGTGCGGCGGTGTTCGCGGCTTCGGTCATCGGCTGGGCCACGCTGGCCGCGCCGTAGTCTGCGGATGTGGATGCGTCCCCTTCGGCGGTTTTCTTCGCGGCTTTCGCGGGCCGCGCTTTCGCCTTGTATTCATCGGGCGGCAGCAGGCTGCCGAGCTTGCTGGGGGCAGTAGGCAAAGGCATGGTGTCCCTCGGGAGGAATCGTGTCGCATGACGTGCGCCGCTGATCGCATCCTGCGTGATGACGCATGCAGTTTGCGCGCGGTGGCGCACAGGAATTTCGTCTAGCCGGTTCGCCTAAGTGTCGATCAACTCCTTGACGGGGTAGGGGCCGGACCGAGTGCCGGCGCGCAGTCCATAAAAAAAGCCGCTGCCCCGTGGACAGGGACATGCGGCTCGGCTGATACCGTCGTGATGCGCGTCAGATGCCGGAAAGCACCGGCGCAGCTACGAGAAATATGGGGCGAACTGGCATTCATTGCGGCCCAATATAACGCGCCTCAAAGCGCTTGTACAGCACTTAGCACGTCGTCCACGTGACCGGGTACCTTGATGCCGCGCCATGCCTGACGAAGCACGCCGTCGGCGTCGATCAGGAACGTCGAGCGCTCGATGCCGCGCACTTCCTTGCCATACATTTTCTTCATCTTGATGACATCGAACAGCGTGCACAGCGCTTCGTCGGCATCGGAAATCAGCGGGAACGGCAGTTCGAGCTTCGCCTTGAAATTGTCGTGCGAGCGCAGGCTGTCGCGCGACACGCCGACGATTTCCGCGCCGGCCTTCTTGAACTTCGGATAGAGATCGCGAAACTGCAGGCCTTCGGTCGTGCAGCCCGGCGTATTGTCCTTCGGATAGAAATACAGCACGAGCTTCTTGCCGCGCAGGTCGGACAGCGACAGGTCGCCGCCCGTGGCCGGTGCGGTGAAATCGGGAACTTGACGGTCTACTTCGACGGACACGTGTTTCTCCTGTTGTTATGGAAAGGCGCCGCCGCGGCGGCGCCGTTCGCGACGGGCCGCGCCGGCGCGCCGCGCATGCGCGTGCGAACTTCAGTCGGGCTGGACGATCAGTTCGCCGGAGCGGCCGGGGATTTCGCCCCACGCGACAGGGTACGATGGCAGCGAATCGCGGTCCAGCGTCGCATGGTAGTCGCCCATCGTCGCGAACGTATGACCCTGCGCGCGCCAGCCGGCAAGCAGCTGTTCGAACACGGGCGCGAGCTTCTGGCCTTCGAGCTCCGCGTGCAGCGTGAACACCTGGTCGTGCGGATTGGTTTCGGTGAACTGCAGAATGTGCGCGGCGACGTTGTGCGTGTCGATGCCGTCGACGCCGAGCACTTCATCGAGCGTCGGCAGCGTGGTCGGCATCTGCACGTGCGACAGCGTGCGACCGCGAACGACCGGCAGATACGGCGAGTGGCCGCGCCCGTCGGACGCATAACGCATGCCCCATGCGTCGATCTGCTCGAACGCCGCATCGTTCATCTGCCAGCCGGCCGCGCCGTGCGTGACGGGCGGTGCGCCGAAGATCTCGGCGAAGCGCGCATGACTCTTCTGCATCTCGCGTACCGTCCAGTCGCGGTCGCGCACGCGGACGTTGTCCTGCCAGTACACGTGGTCCCACGTATGGATGCCGCATTCGAAGCCGGCCTCGTGGATCGCGCGCATGTCGGCGACCGCGCGGCGGCCGATGTCGGGGCCGGGCAGCAGCACGCCGTACATCAGCTGCTTCACGCCGTAGTGTTCGACCACCGACGTGCGCGACACCTTCTTCAGGAAGCCGGGCCGAAACACGCGGCGCAACGCCCAGCCCGTGTGATCGGGGCCGAGGCTGAACAGGAAGGTCGCGCGCGCGTTGAAGCGGTCGAAGATGCGCGCGAGATTCGGCACGCCTTCACGCGTGCCGCGCAGCGTGTCGACGTCGATCTTGAGAACGATGCGAGCCAAGCGAGCGTCCCGTCAGCCTTGTTGCTCGACGAGTGCGCGCGCGTCGGCGACGTGGCCGCGATACGCTTCGAAGATCTTGCGCAGCGCGTCGTCGAACGTCGATTGCGGCGCCCAGCCGAGCTCCTGCATCGTGTTGTCGATCTTCGGCACGCGGTTCTGCACGTCCTGGTAGCCGTTGCCGTAGTACGCGCCCGACGTGGTCTCGACGAGTCGCACCTGCTTGGCGGAATCCGCATACTCGGGGAATTCGGCGGCCAGCTCGAGCATCTTGTTCGCGAGTTCGCGCACCGAGAAGTTGTTGTTCGGATTCCCGATGTTGTAGATCTTGCCCGAGGCGATGCCGTTCGGATTCTCGATGATCTTCATCAGCGCGCTGATGCCGTCGTCGATGTCGGTGAACGCGCGCTTCTGCGAGCCGCCGTCGACGAGGCTGATGTTCTCGCCGCGCACGATGTGGCCGAGGAACTGCGTGACGACGCGCGAGCTGCCTTCCTTCGGCGTGTAGATCGAGTCGAGGCCCGGGCCGATCCAGTTGAACGGACGGAACAGCGTGAAGTTCAGGCCTTCCATCCCATAGCCCCAGATCACGCGATCCATCAGCTGCTTCGAGCAGGCGTAGATCCAGCGCGGCTTGTTGATCGGGCCGTAGGTGAGGGCGGACGCGTCCGGGTCGAACTGCTCGTCCGAGCACATCCCGTAGACTTCCGACGTCGACGGGAACACGAGGTGCTTGCCGTACTTGACGGCCGAACGCACGATCGGCAGGTTCGCCTCGAAGTCGAGTTCGAACACGCGCAGCGGCTGCTGGACGTAGGTCGCGGGCGTCGCGATCGCGACGAGCGGCAGGATCACGTCGCACTTCTTCACGTGATACTCGACCCACTCCTTGTTGATCGTGATGTCGCCTTCGAAGAAATGCATCCGCTCGTGCTTGACGAGATCGCCGAGCCGATCGGTCTGCATGTCCATGCCGAACACTTCCCAATCGGTGGTTTCAAGAATGCGCTTCGACAGGTGGTGACCGATGAAGCCGTTCACACCCAGGATCAGGACTTTTTTTGCTTTCATGAATGACGGGAAGAATGAATGAACTGCGCGAATTCCGCGGGCGTCACGACGGTTTCGCGGCCGTCGCGCTGTTGCCGCAGTTCGAGAATGGATAGCGCGCGGCTGTCGCCGCAGACGCCGAATAGCGCATTATCGCTTACGTGCAGGCCGGGCGGCAAATTCGCTGCAGCCGCGGCGGCTGCGCTGCCGGGCGCCGCCGGGCGCGCGCGCGCGACGATAAAGCGCGTGCCGGCGAGCTCGGTGAACGCACCCGGATACGGCGGCGCGACCGCGCGCACGAGGTTGTAGACCTGCGCGGCCGGCTGCGTCCAGTCGATGCGGCCGTCCTCGGGCTTGCGCCCGCCGTAGTAGCTGCCGGCGGCCAGATCGTTCGGCAGATGCGGCGCCTCGCCGGCCAGCAGCGCGGGCAAGACGCGCCAGAGCGTCTGCTCGGCCGCCACCGTGACCTTGTCGAATACCTGCGCGGCCGTGTCGTCGGGCAGGATCGGCACCGCGGTCTGGCCGACGATCGCGCCGGCGTCGGGCTTCGCGGCCATTTCGTGCAGCGTCGCGCCCGTTTCCGTTTCGCCGTTCAGCACGGCCCAGTTCGTCGGGACGCGACCCCGGTACTTCGGCAGCAGCGAGCCATGCATGTTGTACGCGCCGCGCGGCGCGATCGCGAGCAGGTCGGTCGGCAGCATGTGCCGGTAGTAGAACGAGAAAATGAAATCGGGCTGCGCGTTCGATACCGCGCGGCGCAGCGCCGGATCGGCGGGGTCGGACGGCGTGACGACCGGAATGCCGTGCTCGGCCGCGACCGACGCGACGCTGCCGAACCAGATGTTCTCGTTCGGATTGTCTTCGTGCGTGACGACGAGCGCGACGTCGACGCCGCGCGCGAGCAGTACCTGCAGGCAGCGCACGCCGACGTTGTGATACGCGAAAACGACCGCGCGCGGCTTCATGAGCTCGCCTCCGAGCGCGCCTTCGCGCCGGCCGGCACGGCCGGCACGCCGTCGTGCTGCTCGAGCACGGCCTGGATCAGGTAGCGCGGCCGCGCTCGCACCTGCTGATAGATGCGGCCGACGTATTCGCCGAGCAGCCCGAGCGCGAAGATGATCACGCCGAGCAGGAAGAACGTGATCGCGAACAGCGTGAACACGCCTTGCACTTCCGCGCCGACGATGAAGCGCCGCACGAGCAGCAGCACGAACAGCGCCGCGGAGCCGAGCGACAGGATCACGCCGATGAACGACAGCCATTGCAGCGGCACGACCGAGAAGCCGGTCACGAGGTCGAAATTCAGGCGGATCAGGCTGTACAGCGAATACTTCGACTGGCCCGCGAAGCGTTCCTCGTGCGCGACTTCGATCTCCGTCGGGTTCTGCGCGAACGTATACGCGAGCGCCGGGATGAACGTGTTGACTTCGCCGCAGACGTTGATCGTGTCGATGATGCGGCGGCTGTACGCGCGCAGCATGCAGCCCTGGTCGGTCATCTTGATCCGCGTGATGCGTTCGCGCAGACGGTTCATCATCTGCGAGGCCTTGCGGCGCCAGAGGCTGTCCTGACGCTGCTTGCGAATCGAGCCGACGTAGTCGTAGCCCTCGCGCATCTTCGCGATCAGCTTGCCGATTTCCTCGGGCGGATTCTGCAGATCGGCGTCGAGCGTGACGACGATTTCGCCGCGCGACTGCGCGAAGCCGGCGAGGATCGCCATGTGCTGGCCGTAGTTGCCGTTGAGCAGCACGACGCGCGTCGTGTCGGGACGCACGTGGAACTGGTCGGCGAGCATCGCGGCCGAGCGGTCGCGGCTGCCGTCGTTGACCAGGATCACTTCGTATGACGTGCCGAGCGCGTCGAGCGCCGGATAGAGCCGCGCGAACAGCGCGGCGAGGCCGTCTTCCTCGTTATACACGGGGATCACGACCGACACTTCCGGACTCGTCGCGCCCGGATGGCCGGCGCGTGCTTCTAGGTGATTCATGTACGCTTACTTTCCGTATTGTTCGCAAATCTGATTGGTGGCATCGACGACGCGGCGCACGTCGGCTTCCGTCATCTGCGTAAACAGCGGCAGCGTGACGGTCGATGCGCCGTAGCGCTCCGCATGCGGGAACATGCCTTCGCGGAAACCGCGCGCGCGGTACAGCGTGAACAGATGGATCGCCGGGTAATGGACGCCCGTGGCGATGCCGCGTTCCTTCATCTGCGCCATGAAATCGGCGCGCGAGATCGACAGCCGGTCGAGCGGCAGCGTGATCTGGAACATGTGCCAGTTGCTGTTCGTGAAATCGGCGACCGGCAGCCCGACGCCGAGCCGCACCGCCGCGCCGCCGTCGAACGCCGCGAAGTAGGCGCGCGCGAGCGCGCGGCGCTGCGCGGTGAAGCGCTCGAGGTGCGGCAGCTGGCCGAGGCCGACGCGTGCGGCGACATCGGTCAGGTTGTACTTGCCGCCGAGCACGTCGCAGTCCATGCCGTCGAAGCCGCTGCGCGTGATGCCCTGCAGCCGGTATTTCTGCGCGAGCGTCGCCTCGGCCTCGTCGTTCAGCACGAGCGCGCCGCCTTCGATCGTCGTCAGGTTCTTGTTCGCGTGGAAGCTGAACGACACGATGTCGCCGATCGCGCCGATGCGCTTGCCGTTCCATGTCGAGCCGAGCGCCTGCGCCGCGTCCTCGACGACGCGCAGCCCGTGTGCGCGCGCGATCGCGTACAGCCGGTCCATGTCGACCGGCAGGCCGGCCAGATAGACGGGGATGATCGCCTTCGTGCGCGGCGTGATCGCCTGTTCGAGCTTGTCGAGATCGATGTTGCGCGTGACGGGATCGATGTCGGCGAAGACGGGTGTCGCGCCGGTCTCGAGGATCACGTTGCTCGTCGATACCCACGACGCGGGCGTCGTGATGACTTCGTCGCCGGGGCCGACGCCCGCGATGCGCAGGCCGATCTCGAGCGTGCAGGTGCCGGAGTTGAACGCGCGCACCGGGCGGCCGCCGCAGTACTCGGACAGCGCGGCCTCGAACTTCTGGCACTGCGGGCCCGTGGTGATCCAGCCCGAGCGCAGCACCTCGACGACGCCCTGGATGGTTTCCTCGTCGATCTCGGGGCGGGTGAACGGCAGAAACGGAGCGGTAGTCTGGCTCATGAACGCATAGCCTGTAATGGCGTGTAATAAAAGGGTCGGGCGATCCGTCCGAAACCGGCATTAAACACCGGTTGGCGGATTCGTAGCGTGATTTTTTGTAGGCGGGCGCTTAACGCCGCCGCGCTCAGCTGCGCGCGAGCACGAGCACCCCGATCAGGATGATGCCGATGCCGACGAGCCGCTGGACGGACAGCACCTCGCCGAACAGATACCAGGCCGCGAACGCGTTGACGACGTAGCCGAGCGACAGCATCGGATACGCGATCGACACGTCGACGCGCGACAGCCCGACGATCCAGACGACGACGCTCAGCACGTAGCAGCCGAGGCCGCCGATGATCGGCAGCTGCGTCGCGATCTTCAGACCGACCGGGATGATGTTCGCACGGCTGAATTCGAAGTGTCCAACGGCGTTGACGCCGGCCTTCAGCAGAAGTTGCGCGCACGCGTTGAGCAGCACGCCGGTGATGATGCAGACGAACGAAATCGGGTTCATGCGGCGGGCGTCCTTACGATTGCGGTTTCTCGACGATCACGCGGCGGTTGTCGCGCGCGATCACGCGCATCGGCACCTGCTGCTTGACGAGCGCGTCGTATTCGCCGGGCGGCATGATCGCGAGCGCGTGCGTGTCCTGCTTCCAGCGCGCGATCCACTCGTCGACGGTCGGAACCCATTTGTTCGGCTCGACCGAGATGCCGAACGCCAATTCGTCCTGGCGATGCACCATGATCGTCGTGTGGCCGACGTAGAACGGGAACGTGTGATCGAGCATCTCGATCGAGTAGAACGGCGTGTCGGGCGGCAGCTTCGCGAGCTCGGCGCGCACGGCGGGCGCAAGCAGCGCGCCGGAGCTGTAGCGGCCGAACTCGTCGTGGCCCGTGCCGCCGATCGTGCCGAAGATCAGCCACGCGGCGCCGAACGCGGCGAGCGCGGCCGTCACGCCGGTGCGGCGGTTCAGCCATGCGGCAACGAGCGTCAGCACGGCGGCGATCGCGAGGCCGACGTAGAGCCAGATCTGGAACGCGCGGTACAGCGCGTTCGGCGTGCGCGCGTCGCCCTGGTACGCGAGGAAAATGATCCCGAACGCGGCGGCGACGAAGAACACCAGATAGCCGAGCAGATGGCGCCGGAACCGGTCGGCGCCGAGCAGCGGCAGATAGGCGCCGATGATCAGCGCGAGCGCCGGCGCGACCGGCAGCACGTACGAGATCAGCTTCGAATGCGACGCGCTGAAGAACAGGAAAATGAATGCGCTCCAGATCAGCAGCACGAGCATCGGCGAGAAGCCGTTCGGCTGGCGCGGCATCCGCAGCGCGTGGCGCACGCTCTGCCACGCGACCGACAGCCACGGCAGGAAGCCGACCAGCAGCACCGGCACGAAATAGTAGAACGGGCCCGGCCGGTTCTGTTCCGGCGTCAGGTAGCGGCGGAACTGCTGGACGATGAAGAAGAAGTTGAAGAATTCGGGATTGCGCTGCTGCACGAGCACGAACCATGGTGCGGCGATCGCGAAGAAGATCACGAGGCCGCTCACCAGATAGAGGCGCTTCCAGAGCGCCCAGTCGCGTGCGATCAGCGTATAGAGCACGAGCACCGCGCCGGGCAGGATCACGCCGACGAGCCCCTTCGACAGCACCGCGAACGCCATCGCGGCCCAGCACACCCACATCCAGCCGCGCACGGCGGCGGGGCGCAGCCCGGGCCGCTGCGCGAGCAGCAGCGCGCAGAGCGACAGCGCCATCCAGAACGCGAGCCCCATGTCGAGCGCGTTGAAGTGGCCCATCAGGTTCCAGTACGGCGACGACGCGAGCACGACGGCGGCGAGGAAGCCGGACAGCGGGTTGAACAGGCGCGCGCCGGTGAAGCCGACGAGCAGCACGCCCGCGAAGCTCGCGAGCGCCGTGTAGAGGCGTGCCTGCCATTCGCCGATGCCGAACCAGGCGAACGTCAGCGCGTTGAGCCAGGTCTGCAGCGGCGGCTTCTCGAAGTACTTGTAGCCGTTGTAGCGCGGCGTGATCCAGTCGCCGGTCACGAACATCTCGCGCGCCATTTCCGCGTAGCGGCCTTCGTCGCTCGGAATCAGGTGGCGCATGCCGAGCGGCGTGAACCAGATCACCGCGAATGCGACGAGCAGAAGGACGAGCACGATGCGATTGAGCGGTAGCCTCGACGGCGTATCGTTCATGGAGTTTCAGCCTGTTGGTTGTTGTGATGAGCCGCCGGCGGGTGGCGCCGCGGCAGGCGGCGTGCCGGGGGTGGCCGGCGTACCGGCCCGAGTTTTACCGCATCGGCGCTTAACGTTCAATTAAGAGCGCGGCGGCGACCTTGCGGCCTTCGGCCATCAGGATGTTGTAGGTGCGGCACGCGGCCTGGAAGTCCATCGTCTCGACGCCGATGCGCTGCGCGGCGAGCGCGGCGACGAGCCGCGGGTGCGGGAAGCGCAGCCGGGCGCCGCTGCCGAAGATCACGACCTCGGGCGCCGGGTCGAGCAGCATCGCGAAGTGCTCGGGCGTGAGCGCGTCGAACGACGACACCGGCCAGGCGCGGACCGGTGCGCCTGGCAGCACGATGACGCTCGTTTCGTGGCGTTCGAGGTTGACGTCGACATAATCGGGGCCGTAGCCCGTGACGGTGTTGAGCGCGCCGCTCGCGTCCTGGTGCAGTTTCAAATCGGTATTCCGCGGTTTCCGTGGTGGGAATGGGATCGGGCCGCGCGGGCCCGGGCAGCCGGTTTCGCGCCCGACGCGCGCGGGACGCCTGACGGCGCGGGCCCGGCGCGGCTTTGGTGCATTGCGAAAGTCGGCCAAAATCCGCTAAATTATAACTTTTTGGTCGCCTGCGGGCGCCACTTGCGTCGTGCGCCGCCACAAGCTGCGTCCGGACCGCCGCTTTTTCCCAGCCTAGACAGCGCGCACAGACCGGCCGCTCTCCAGTTTTGATCCCGTCCCCCGGCCGCAAGGCCAACCCAGGAACCGTGTCGTCGTGAAACCGATTCAGAAGTCGAACAAGCTGCTCAACGTCTGCTACGACATCCGTGGCCCGGTGCTCGAGCACGCGAAGCGCCTCGAGGAAGAAGGCCACCGCATCATCAAGCTGAACATCGGCAACCTCGCGCCGTTCGGGTTCGACGCGCCGGACGAGATCATCCAGGACATGATCCGCAACCTGCCCACGTCGTCCGGCTATTCGGACTCGAAGGGCGTGTTCTCCGCGCGCAAGGCGGTGATGCACTACACGCAGGAAAAGGGCGTCGTCGGCGTCGGTCTCGACGACATCTACATCGGCAACGGCGCGTCCGAGCTGATCGTGATGGCGACCCAGGCGCTGCTGAACGACGGCGACGAAGTGCTGCTGCCCGCGCCCGACTATCCGCTCTGGACGGCCGCGGTGAGCCTGTCGGGCGGCACGCCCGTGCACTACATCTGCGACGAGCAGAACGCGTGGATGCCCGATCTCGACGACATCCGCCGCAAGATCACGCCGAACACGAAGGCGATCGTCGTGATCAACCCGAACAACCCGACCGGCGCGCTCTATTCCGACGAATTGCTGCTCGAGCTGCTCGCGATCGCGCGCCAGCACGGGCTGATCGTGTTCGCCGACGAGGTCTACGACAAGATCGTCTACGACGGTCTCGAGCACACGGCGATGGGCGCGCTCTCCGAGGACGTGATCACGGTCACGTTCAACAGCCTGTCGAAGAGCTACCGGTCGTGCGGCTACCGCGCGGGCTGGATGGCCGTGTCGGGCCTCGGCGGCGACAATCGCCGGCGCGCGAAGGACTATCTCGAAGGGCTCGGCATCCTGTCGTCGATGCGGCTCTGCGCGAACGTGCCCGGCCAGTTCGCGATCCAGACGGCGCTCGGCGGCTACCAGAGCATCAACGAACTGATCGTGCCGAGCGGGCGCCTGTACAAGCAGCGCGAACTCGCGTACGACATGCTCACGTCGATCCCGGGCGTCACCTGCGTGAAGCCGCAGGCCGCGCTCTACATGTTCCCGCGCCTCGATCCGAAGCTGTATCCGATCCAGAACGACCAGCAGTTCATTCTCGACCTGCTGCTCGAGGAGCGCGTGCTGCTCGTGCAGGGGACGGGCTTCAACTGGCCCGCGCCGGATCACTTCCGCGTGGTGTTCCTGCCGAACCTCGACGACCTGACCGATTCGATCAACCGGATCGCGCGCTTCCTCGACGGCTATCGCAAGCGCCATTCGGTCTGAGCGGCGCCATCGCACGGCATTCATTACTTTTCATTCATCGACCACACGCAGCATGGAACCGATCAAAGTTGGCCTGTTGGGCTTCGGCACGGTAGGCAGCGGCACCTTCACGGTGCTGCGACGCAACCAGGAAGAAATCAAGCGACGCGCAGGACGCGGCATCGAGGTTGCGCGCATCGCCGTGCGCAACCCGGCCAAGGCGCAGGCCGCGCTCGCCGGCGATGCCGGCGGCGCGCAGATCACCGACGACTTCAACGCGGTCGTCGACGATCCGTCGATCGCGATCGTCGCCGAGATGATCGGCGGCACCGGCATCGCGCGCGAGCTCGTGCTGCGCGCGATCGCGAACGGCAAGCACGTCGTGACGGCGAACAAGGCGCTGCTCGCGGTGCACGGCACCGAGATCTTCGAGGCCGCGCGCGAGAAGGGCGTGATGGTCGCGTTCGAAGCGGCCGTCGCGGGCGGCATCCCGATCATCAAGGCGCTGCGCGAAGGGCTGACCGCCAACCGCATCCAGTACATCGCCGGCATCATCAACGGCACGACGAACTACATCCTGTCGGAGATGCGCGACCGCGGGCTCGACTTCGCGACCGCACTGAAGGCCGCGCAGGAACTCGGTTACGCGGAAGCCGATCCGACCTTCGACATCGAAGGCGTCGACGCGGCGCACAAGGCGACGATCATGAGCGCGATCGCGTTCGGCGTGCCGGTGCAGTTCGACCGCGCGTACGTCGAAGGCATCAGCAAGCTCGACGCGACCGACATCCGCTATGCCGAAGAGCTCGGCTACCGGATCAAGCTGCTCGGCATCGCGCGCCGCACCGAGCGCGGCATCGAGCTGCGCGTGCATCCGACGCTGATTCCGGAGAAGCGCCTGCTCGCGAACGTCGAGGGTGCGATGAACGCGGTCGTCGTGCACGGCGACGCGGTCGGCACGACGCTGTACTACGGCAAGGGCGCGGGCGCGGAGCCGACCGCGTCGGCGGTCGTCGCCGATCTCGTCGACGTCACGCGCCTGCATACGGCCGATCCCGAGCATCGCGTGCCGCATCTCGCGTTCCAGCCGGACAGCCTGTCGAACACGCCGATCCTGCCGATCGAGGAAGTGACGAGCGGCTACTACCTGCGTCTGCGCGTGGCCGACGAAACCGGCGTGCTCGCCGACATCACGCGCATCCTCGCCGATTCGGGCATCTCGATCGACGCGCTGCTGCAGAAGGAATCCGAGCAGGTCGACGACGCGAACGGCGAAACCGACATCATCCTGATCACGCACGAGACGCTCGAGAAGAACGTCAACGCGGCGATCGCGCGTATCGAGAGCCTGTCGACGGTCGTGTCGAAGGTGACGAAGCTGCGCATGGAAGCGCTGAACTGAGCTCAAGACTGAGGACGCCATGAACTACATCTCCACGCGCGGCGCCGGCATCGGCGAGCGCCATACGTTCTCCGACATCCTGCTCGCCGGCCTCGCGAAGGACGGCGGGCTCTATCTGCCGGCCGAGTATCCGCGGGTGTCGGCCGACGAGCTCGCGCGCTGGCGCGCGCTGCCGTATGCGGATCTCGCGTTCGAGATCCTCTCGAAGTTCTGCGACGACGTGCCGGCCGACGATCTGCGCGCGATCGCGCGCCGCACCTATACGGCCGACGTCTACCGCCACACGCGTCACGGCGAAAACGCGGCCGAGATCACGCCGCTGAAGACGCTCGGCACCGAGCACGGCGCGCCGCTCGCGCTGCTCGAACTGTCGAACGGGCCGACGCTCGCGTTCAAGGACATGGCGATGCAGCTGCTCGGCAACCTGTTCGAGTACACGCTCGCGAAGCACGGCGAGACGCTGAACATCCTCGGCGCGACGTCCGGCGACACGGGCAGCGCGGCCGAATACGCGATGCGCGGCAAGGCCGGCGTGCGCGTGTTCATGCTGTCGCCGCACAAGAAGATGAGCGCGTTCCAGACGGCGCAGATGTACAGCCTGCAGGATCCGAACATCTTCAACCTCGCGGTCGAGGGCGTGTTCGACGACTGCCAGGACATCGTGAAGGCAGTGTCGAACGATCACGCGTTCAAGGCGCAGCACAAGATCGGCACGGTCAACTCGATCAACTGGGCACGCGTCGTCGCGCAGGTCGTCTACTACTTCAAGGGCTATTTCGCGGCCACGCGCTCGAACGACGAGCGCGTGTCGTTCACGGTGCCGTCGGGCAACTTCGGCAACGTCTGCGCGGGCCACATCGCGCGCATGATGGGGCTGCCGATCGCGAAGCTCGTCGTCGCGACCAACGAGAACGACGTGCTCGACGAGTTCTTCCGCACCGGCGCGTACCGCGTGCGCAGCGCGGAGAACACCTATCACACGAGCAGCCCGAGCATGGACATCTCGAAGGCGTCGAATTTCGAGCGCTTCGTGTTCGATCTGCTCGGCCGCGATCCGGCGCGCGTGATGCAGCTGTTCCGCGACGTCGAGGAGAAGGGCGGCTTCGATCTGGCGGCAAGCGGCGATTTCGCGCGCGTCGCCGAGTTCGGCTTCGTGTCGGGCCGCAGCAGCCACGCCGACCGCATCGCGACGATCCGCGACGTGTTCTCGCGCTACGGCACGACGATCGATACGCATACGGCCGACGGCGTGAAGGTCGCGCGCGAGCATCTGGATGCCGGCGTGCCGATGATCGTGCTCGAGACGGCGCAGCCGATCAAGTTCGGCGAGACGATCCGCGAGGCGCTCGAACGCGAACCGGAGCGCCCGGCGGCGTTCGACGGGCTCGAGTCGCTGCCGCAGCGCTTCGAGGTCGTGAAGGCCGACGCGCAGCAGGTGAAGGACTTCATCGCCGCGCACACGCGCGCCTGACGGGCGGCCGGGCGCGACGCCCGGCAGCGCGGCACGGCCGGCACGCCGATTCGTCCAACGGATCGCGTTCCGGCCGTTTCGTTTGGCGACGCCGCCGCGCGGTCGCGGCGGCCGCTGGCGTATCGGTGCGGCATGACTGCGGGCATCAGTGCGGCATCGGTGCAGCATCAGTGCGGCGCGTCGGCGCCGATCACAGTTTCCGCATGCCGGCCATATCGCGCGTGCGCGCGACGGCGTCGCTACAATGACGTATTGCGTTCAATCCCCCGATTTCACGATGTCGAATCCGAACCCTGCGGCGCCGCATGCGCCGATGCTGTCGACGGCCGAGGCGCTCGCCGCGCTGCTCGATGCCGCGAAGCCGCTGCCCGGAACCGAAACGGTCGCGACGCTCGACGCGCTCGGACGCGTGCTCGCGGCCGACGTGAGCTCGCCGCTCGACGTGCCGCCGATGCATACGAGCGCGATGGACGGCTACGCGGTGCGCGTCGCCGATCTGCTGCACGGCGAGCGGCGGCTGCCGGTCTCGCAGCGGATTCCGGCCGGCCATCCGGCCGCGCCGCTCGCTGCCGGCACCGCCGCGCGGATCTTCACCGGCGCGCCGGTGCCGCCCGGCGCCGACGCCGTCGTGATGCAGGAGCAGGCCGCGGCCGACGGCGACGCGGTCGAGATCCTGCATACGCCGAAGCCCGGCGAATGGATCACCGCCCAGGGCGCCGACATCCGCCGCGGCGCGGTGATCCTGCCGGCCGGCACGCGGCTCACGCCGCAGGCGCTCGGCCTCGCCGCGTCGGTCGGCTGTGCGACGCTGCCGGTCGCACGGCCCGTGCGCGTTGCGGTGTTTTTCACCGGCGACGAACTGACGATGCCCGGCGAGCCGCTGAAGCCCGGCGCGATCTACAACTCGAATCGCTTCACGCTGCGCGCGCTGCTGCAGCGGCTCGGCTGCCACGTGACCGACTACGGGATCGTGCCCGACTCGCTCGCGGCGACGCGCGACACGCTGCGGGCAGCCGCGCGCGATCACGACGTGATCCTGACGAGCGGCGGCGTGTCGGTCGGCGACGAGGATCACGTGAAACCGGCCGTCGAGGCGGAAGGGCGGCTCGCGCTGTGGCAGATCGCGATGAAACCCGGCAAGCCGCTCGCGTTCGGCGCGGTGCGGCGCGGCGACGATCTGCCCGACGCGCATTTCATCGGGCTGCCCGGCAACCCGGTGTCGAGCTTCGTCACGTTCCTGCTGTTCGTGCGGCCGTTCCTGCTGCGTCTGTCCGGCGTGCGCGACGTCGCGCCGCGCGCGCTGTCGCTGCGCGCGGACTTCTCGCAGAGCAAGGGCGACCGGCGCAACGAATTCCTGCGTGCGCGCGTCAACGCGGCGGGCGGTCTCGATCTGTTCCCGAACCAGAGCTCGGCGGTGCTGACCTCGACCGTCTGGGGCGACGGCCTGATCGACAATCCGCCGCAGCACGCGATCAGCGCGGGCGAGACCGTGCGCTTCATTCCGTTTTCCGAACTGCTGTCGTAACGCGACGGCTTCCCGACATGAAGATTCAGCTGAAATTCTTTGCGAGCGTGCGCGAGGCGCTCGGCGTCGCCGACGAACAGGTCGACGTGCCGGACGGCATCGCGACGGTCGGCGACGTGCGCGCGTGGCTGCGCACGCGCGGCGGCGCCTGGGCCGAGACGCTCGCCGAAGGGCGCGCGTTGCGCATGGCCTGCAATCACGAGATGACCGACGCCGGCACGCGCATCACCGACGGCTGCGAAGTCGCGTTCTTTCCGCCCGTCACGGGCGGCTGAGCGATGCGTTCGGTACAGGCGGCCGGCGGCGCGCCGGCAGGGAGCGAATGATGGCGACCGTACGAGTGCAGACCGACGATTTCGATCTGAACGCCGAGGTGGCGGCGCTGCGCGCGCGCAATCCGAAGATCGGCGCAGTCGCGTGCTTCGTCGGCACCGTGCGCGACCTGAACGAAGGCGACGCGGTGGCCGCGCTGGAGCTCGAGCACTATCCGGGCATGACGGAGAAGGCGCTCGAGAAGATCGCGGCGGACGCCGCCCGGCGCTGGCCGGGCATCGACGTCGCGATCGTCCATCGGGTCGGCAAGCTGTATCCGCTCGACCAGATCGTGATGGTGGCGACGGTCGCCGCCCATCGCGGCGACGCGTTCGCGTCGTGCGAATTCGTGATGGATTACCTGAAGACCGATGCGCCGTTCTGGAAGAAGGAGACGACGCCGGACGGCGAACGCTGGGTCGACGCGCGCAGTACCGACGATGCGGCGCTGGCGCGCTGGGGGATCGAGTCGCGCAACGCGGCGCGCTGAGTGCGGTTCTGCGGCCGTGGCTGCGGCTGCGCGATGCCGGGCCGGCGTCCCGCGGTGGCCCGCGCGGGCGGTGCAGCGCCGAAAGCCGACGAGGACGGCGAACGCGGCGGCGCGGCATCGGCCCGCACGGCCATCAGTCGTCGGCGCCGCGCCCGATGATCTTCGCCGGAAACGGCTCGCCGCGTGCGCGCGACGGCAGCGCATGCGGATCGTCGCCGGCATCGGGCCGGCGCGGTGCGATCGCGTCGAGCAGCGCCTGCTGCTCGGGCGGAATCCGGTAATCCCAGCCGAAACGGCTCAACTGCAGGCTCTGCGCGATCCGCAGCGCGGGCTCCATGAAGCGGATCGCCGCCGCGGGCGCATAGCGCGTGTCGACCGTGTTCAGAAACAGCGACAGCCAGCGGCTGAAGTGTGCGGGCTCGATGCCTTCGAGCGGCTGATGCGCCTGCTGTACATTGCCGCGATAGCGCTTCGTGCCGAGCACGAGGCTCGACCAGAAGCTGACCATCTTCGGCAGATGCTCGTCCCAGCGTCCCGCGAGCTTCGTGTCGAACACCGGCCCGAGCAGCGGGTCGGCGCGCACGCGATCGTAGAACGCATAGACGAGGTCGCGGATATTGTCTTCGGTCGGCTCGGCGTCGCGCAGGCGCGCGGGTGCCGAATCGGGCGGGGCGGATGGAGCAGTCATGTGAACCTGAGGCGGAAATCGGGGCGATGCGCGAGACGGCGCACGGGACGCGGGCACGATTTTGCCGCAAAATAGCGTCCATTCACCCATGAAAAACGTGCAAACATCAGGCATCTTATTGCTTGCGCGCGATCCCGGCAACCGGGCGAGCGCAAGCGGCGCGCAGAACCGGTCCGACGCATGCCGCCTTCCGTCCTGCCCGCGTAATCGGGGCACGATCCTCAATCATCCTACTGGCTCATGAGACTGACCGACTACACCGACTATTCGCTGCGCGTGATGCTTTACCTGGCCGTGCGCGGCGAGGGGCTTGCGACGATTCAGGAAATTTCGGATGCCTACGGCATCTCGAAGAATCATCTGATGAAAGTCGTGCAGCGGCTCGGCGAACTCGGCTGGGTCGACACGGTCCGCGGCCGCAACGGCGGGCTGCGGCTCTTTCCTGCGTCGCTGAAGCTGACGGTCGGCGAAGTCGTGCGCGCGACCGAGACCGACTTCGCGCTGGTCGGCTGCTTCGTAGCCGGCGACGATACGCGCGGCTGCGTGATCGAGCCGCAGTGCCGGCTGAAGGGCGTGCTGGCTGCCGCGCGCGACGCCTTTTTCGCCGAGCTCGAACGCCATACGCTCGCCGAGCTCGCCGAGCCCGCCCCGGCGCTCGTGTCGCTGCTCGGCATCCGGCCGATCGCGGTCGCGCGCACGCCGCACGCGGCAGGCTCGACCGAGTAGCGCGGGCGCCGCGCCCGGCACACCGGCCGACACGACCGTGCAGCGCCCCGCGCGATCGCGGCCCGAATCGGCGCATGCGCGTGCCTGCCGCAGCCGACACTTTTTTGCGCTGTATCGACCCGAGTTCCGCTTGAAAGCCGCATAACCATCCTCACTTTGGTGTTAATCGAAAATTGGAGGTCTCAACTAAATGAGAATCGACAAGCTCACCACCAAGTTCCAGGAAGCGCTTGCGGATGCGCAAAGCCTCGCGGCCGGCCGCGACAATCAATACATCGAACCGGTTCACGTGCTCGCGGCGCTGCTCGCGCAGCAGGACGGTTCCGCGCGCTCGCTGATGTCGCGGGCGGGCGTCCACGTGCAGGCGCTGCAAGGCGCGCTGAACGACGCGATCGCACGCCTGCCGCAGGTCACGGGCACGGGCGGCGACATCCAGATCGGCCGCGAGCTGGCCGGCCTGCTGAACCAGGCCGACAAGGAAGCGCAGAAGCTCAACGACACGTTCATCGCGAGCGAGATGTTCCTGCTCGCGGTCGCGGACGACAAGGGCGAAGCAGGCAAGCTCGCGCGTCAGCACGGTCTCACGCGCAAGGCGCTCGAAGCCGCGATCGCCACGGTGCGCGGCGGCTCGCAGGTGCATAGCCAGGACGCGGAAAGCCAGCGCGAAGCGCTGAAGAAATACACGGTCGACCTGACCGAGCGCGCGCGCGCCGGCAAGCTCGATCCCGTGATCGGCCGCGACGACGAAATCCGCCGCTCGATCCAGATCCTGCAGCGCCGCACCAAGAACAACCCCGTGCTGATCGGCGAGCCGGGCGTCGGCAAGACGGCCATCGTCGAAGGGCTCGCGCAGCGGATCGTCAACGGCGAGGTGCCGGAGACGCTGAAGGGCAAGCGCGTGCTGTCGCTCGACATGGCCGCGCTGCTCGCCGGCGCGAAGTATCGCGGCGAGTTCGAGGAGCGCCTGAAGGCCGTGCTCAACGACATCGCGAAGGACGAAGGCCAGACGATCGTGTTCATCGACGAGATTCACACGATGGTCGGCGCCGGCAAGGCCGAAGGCGCGATGGATGCGGGCAACATGCTGAAGCCGGCGCTGTCGCGCGGCGAGCTGCACTGCATCGGCGCGACCACGCTCGACGAATACCGCAAGTACATCGAGAAGGATGCCGCGCTCGAGCGCCGCTTCCAGAAGGTGCTCGTCGACGAGCCGAGCGTCGAGGCGACGATCGCGATCCTGCGCGGGCTGCAGGAGAAGTACGAACTGCACCACGGCGTCGACATCACGGACCCGGCGATCGTCGCCGCGGCCGAGCTGTCGCACCGCTACATCACGGACCGCTTCCTCCCGGACAAGGCAATCGACCTGATCGACGAGGCCGCTTCGAAGATCAAGATGGAAATCGATTCGAAGCCCGAAGAGATGGACAAGCTCGACCGCCGGCTGATCCAGCTGAAGATCGAGCGCGAGGCCGTGAAGAAGGAGCAGGACGAAGCGTCGCAGAAGCGGCTGCAGCTGATCGAGGAAGAGATCGAGCGGCTCGGGCGCGAGTATGCGGACCTCGAGGAAATCTGGACCGCCGAGAAGGCCGCGGTGCAGGGCAGCGCGCAGCTGAAGGAAGAGATCGAGAAGGTGCGCGCGGACATCGCGCGGCTGCAGCGTGAAGGCAAGCTCGAGAAGGTCGCCGAACTGCAGTACGGGAAGCTGCCGCAGCTCGAGGCACAGCTGAAGCAGGTCACGCAGGCCGAAGAGCAGGAGCAGCACAATCCGACGCGGCCGCGTCTGCTGCGCACGCAGGTCGGCGCCGAGGAGATCGCGGAAGTCGTGTCGCGCGCGACCGGGATTCCGGTGTCGCGGATGATGCAGGGCGAACGCGAAAAGCTGCTGCACATCGAGGAGAAGCTGCACGAGCGCGTGGTCGGCCAGGACGAGGCGATCAACGCGGTCGCCGATGCGATCCGCCGCTCGCGTGCGGGCCTCGCCGATCCGAACCGTCCGTACGGCTCGTTCCTGTTCCTCGGCCCGACGGGCGTCGGCAAGACCGAGCTGTGCAAGGCGCTCGCGTCGTTCCTGTTCGATTCGGAAGAGCATCTGATCCGTATCGACATGAGCGAGTTCATGGAGAAGCACAGCGTCGCGCGGCTGATCGGCGCGCCGCCGGGCTACGTCGGCTACGAGGAGGGCGGCTACCTGACGGAAGCCGTGCGCCGCAAGCCGTACAGCGTGATCCTGCTCGACGAGATCGAGAAGGCGCATCCGGACGTGTTCAACGTGCTGCTGCAGGTGCTCGACGACGGTCGCATGACCGACGGGCAGGGCCGCACGGTCGACTTCAAGAACACGGTGATCGTCATGACGTCGAACCTCGGCTCGCAGGTGATCCAGTCGATGACGGGTTCGCCGCAGGACGAGATCAAGGATGCGGTGTGGCTCGAGGTGAAGCAGCATTTCCGCCCCGAGTTCCTGAACCGGATCGACGACGTCGTCGTGTTCCACGGCCTCGACCGCCACAACATCGAGTCGATCGCGAAGATCCAGCTCGCGCGCCTGCACGACCGGCTCGCGAAGCTCGACATGGCGCTCGACGTGTCGCCGGCGGCGCTCGAGCAGATCGCGAAGGTCGGCTACGATCCGCTGTTCGGTGCACGGCCGCTGAAGCGCGCGATCCAGCAGGAGATCGAGAACCCGGTCGCGAAGCTGATCCTCGCCGGCCGCTTTGGCCCGAAGGACGTGATTCCCGTCGACGTCAACGACGGCAAGTTCGTGTTCGACCGCGTCGTGCACTGATCGCCGTCATCGGCAGCGTCGCCCGGTTCGTGCCGGGCACGCAAAAAACGAACACCCCGCCTCGGCGGGGTGTTTGCTTATGGGGCCGCGTACGACGGCGCAGGGCCGTCGCGCGTACCGCTCAGGCCTGCTTGTTCCCGCCGAACATGCCGGCCAGCTGCGTGAGCGCGCCGAGCACGTTCGACGTGTCGACCTGGCCGTCGCTCGGCACTTCGCCGTTCGGCGTCGCGTGGTTCACGACGTGCGGCAGCACCTGCGCGAGGATCGACGACGCCTGCGCCGGGTCGATGCCGACCTTGCTCGCGAGCGAGCCGACCACGTCGGAGCCCAGCACGTTCTGCAGCGTGTCCGGCGAGATCGGCTGATTCGCGCCGGTGCCGACCCACGAGCCGATGACTTCGCCGGCGCCGCCCGCCTTGAATTTTTCGATGAGGCCGTTCAGGCCGCCCGGCTGGTTGTTGATGAATTCGAGCGCGGTCGTAATCAGCGCGCTTTGCGAGTTGCCGCCGGCCTGGCCGCCGATCAGACCGCCGACGATGTCGAGGAGACCCATGGTTCTTCACCTTCACTGAAAGGGGCGCCGCAAGGCGACGCCCGTTGCACGGATGCCGCGCACGCGTCCGTCGCGCGCGCGGCGCACATCAGGCGCCCGACGCCGCGGCGGCGGAGGCTGCCTTGTCCTTCTTGCTCTTCTTCTTCGAACCCTTCGCTGCCTTCGTCGACGATGCGGCAGCCGGCGCGCTCGCGCTTGCGCCCGCGTCCGCGGACGCCGCGGCTGCTGCTGCCGCCTTCTCCTTCTTCGAGGCGCGCTTGCTCTTGGCCGGCTTGGTCGCCGCGGCCGGCGTGCTCGCCGCCGGTGCCGGCGCCGGCGCGGCGGCCGTGGTGCCGGCCGTCGCGGTGGTCGACGTCGATGCCGTACCGGCGGACGTCGTCGTCGACGTCGTGGCCGAGGTCGTCGCGGCCGGCTTCGACAGCTTCACGCCCTTCGGCGGCGCGGACGAGCCGCCGATCGTCAGCCCGTTTTCCTCGAGATGCCCGACCGACTTCGTGCCGAGCCCCTTCACGCGCGTGGCGAGATCGTCGGCATCCTTGAACGGGCCGTTCTTCGTGCGCTCGTCGATGATCGCCTTCGACTTCACGGGCCCGAGGCCCTTCACCGATTCGAGCGCGGCCTGATCGGCCGTGTTGACGTCGACGGCGGCCGCAAGGCCCGCAGCGAGCGACAGCGATAACGCGACGAACAGCATCAGCAGCTTTTTCAGCATGGCAAGGGCTCCCTGGTTCGGACGGATGAATGGCTGTTGCAACGGACGGCGGATGCGACACGGCCGGGCGTCGCCGTTAAGCATAGGACAAATGCGTGCCCTTTTTAAGACAGGCTGCACGAATCTTGCTCAAGCGCGCGCCGCGTGTAAAGGGCGAATGCGCCGCGGCGGCGCGGTTTTGACGATTCTTTACGGTATTGCCGCGCCGGCGGCACGATGCTGGCCGTTCGACGGCGCTTGACTTAGAGTGAACTCTAACTCCTAACCTTGAGCGTGCCATGTCGATGACCGAATCGAAACCTTCCGCCGCCGGTCCGCTGACGATCGGTGAAGTCGCCGCGCGGATGCGCGTGTCGACGCATACGCTGCGCTATTACGAGCAGGCCGGGCTGCTGCGTGCGATTTCGCGCAACGCGGCCGGGCACCGGCTTTATGCGCCGGCCGATCTGGACTGGCTCGCGTTCGTGATGCGTCTGAAGTCGACCGGAATGCCGATCGCGCAGATGCAGCAGTTCGCGGCGCTGCGCGCGCAGGGCGAGCCGACGCTCGGCGCACGGCGTCGGCTGCTGATCGCGCATCGCGATGCGGTGCGTGCGCATCTCGTGGAGCTGCAGGCGAGCCTCGACGCGATCGGCGAAAAGATCGCGCACTACGAGGCGCTGGAGCGCGAGTCGGAACGACAGGCGAGACCTTCTCATTCACTCAAGGAACAAGACGAACATCATGGAACGAGTCGTTGAAGATCGCTATGCGCGCGGCTGGGACAAGCTCAAGGAAATCGACGGCGACGCGGGCGAGCGCGTGATCGCCGCGCTCGCGCCGATCGCGCCGGACTTCGCGCGGATGGTCATCGAATTTTCGTTCGGCGAGATTTACAGCCGCCCGCAACTGGACCTGAAATCGCGCGAGATCGCGACGATCGCGGCGCTCGCCGCGCTCGGCAATGCGCAGCCGCAACTGAAAGTGCATATCGAAGGTGCGCTGAACGTCGGTTGCACGCGCGACGAGATCGTCGAAGTGTTCATGCAGATGGCCGTCTATGCCGGTTTCCCGGCCGCGCTGAACGCGCTGTTCGCCGCGCACGAGGTGTTCCGCCAGCGCGACGAAGCGGCGGGCGCGGCGCGCGACGACACGCCCGCGGCGCCCGCCGAAACCGCGTGACACGCGTGATGCGCGCGACACGGCATGCGCGCGCGGATCGGCGCGCGCGTCACACGCGGTGCGGCGCGACTATCCGGTATTTCGCGATGCGCCGATACAGCGTCGCGCGCGACATGCCGAGTGCCTGCGCGGCCGCATCGGGCCGCCAGCGGTGCGCGGTCAGCGCCGCGACGATGCGGCTGCGTTCGTCGTCGGGCAGCACGCTCCCGGTGTCCGCACCGAGCTGCGCGGCGACGTCGGCCGGCAGATCACGCCGTGTCACGCGTGCGCCGTCGCATACCGCGCAGGCATAGCGCATCACGTTGCGCAACTGACGCACGTTGCCGGGCCACGGATAGGCGGCGAGCTGCTCGGCGAGCGTCGTGTCGAGCGTCAGCACGTGGCCGGTCGCCTGCGCTTCCTCGGCGAACACGGCTGCGATCAGGTCGCGCACGTCGGCGCGTTCGCGCAACGGCGGCAGCTCGAACGTCGCGCCGCTGAGCCGGTAATAGAGATCCTCGCGGAACGTGCCGGCCGCGACCATCTGCGCGAGATCGCGGTGCGTCGCGCAGATTACGTCGAGATCGACGCGCACCGGCGTGTCGCTGCCGAGCGGCACGACTTCGCCGTCGGCAAGCACGCGCAGCAGGCGCGTTTGGAGCGCGAGCGGCATGTCGCCGATTTCGTCGAGAAACAGCGTGCCGCCGTCGGCCAGCGCGATCTTGCCGCGTGCGCCGTGCTTGCGTGCGCCCGTGAATGCGCCGGCCGCGTAGCCGAACAGTTCGCTCTCGATCAGCGCTTCGGGCAGCGCGCCGCAATTGACGGCGACGAACGGCCGTGTGCGTCGCGCGCCGGCATCGTGGATCGCCCGGGCGAACACTTCCTTGCCCGCGCCGGTTTCGCCGAGCACGAGAATCGGCAGGCGCTTGCTCGCGACGCGCAGCGCGAGTTCGGCCTGCTGCGCGACGCGCGCGTCGCTGCTGTGCAGGAACGGCGTCAGCGCGCCGACGTGGCGCTCGGTCGCGCCCGGCCGGCGCGATGCGCTGCCGGCGTCGCGTCCCGCGCGGCGCAACGGCGCGCGCAGCCGCGCATGCAGCGTCGCACCGGTCGCGCGCAGGCGCAGCGCGACGATCGCGTCGAGCCGCGCGGCGTCGCGCAGCGGCATGTCGGTCACGTCGAAAATCTCGTCGATGTGGCGCGGCTCGCGCAGCTCCGGCAGCGCGTCGCGCGCGCGCCGGTTGGCGGCGACGATGTTGCCGCATTCGTCGAACGCGATCAGCCATTCGGGCTGCGCCTCGACGTAGTGACGATTAGGATGCCCGAACAGGATCCAGTGCTGCGCCGTGCTGTGCACGAAGTAGCCGTCCTCGATCAGCGCCGCGCTCTGCCGCACGAGCTGATAGACGAGACGCTGGCTGTCGCGATTGTCGGGCGACTGCACGGCCGACGCGTCGAGCACGCCGATCAGCTCGCCGGCCGGCGAAAAGATCGGCGCCGCGCTGCAGGTGAGCGTCGTGAACGCGGCACGGAAATGGTCGGTCTTGTGCACGGTGATCGGCGCGAGATCGGTCAGCACGCTCGCGACGCCGCACGTGCCTTCCTCGCTCTCCGACCAGCACGAGCCGATGTGCAGCCCCGCATGGCGAAAGTCGTTGCGGCGCTCGCGATCGATCCGATAGTCGATCGTCACGCCGTGCGCGTCGGTCAGCATCACGCAGTAATCGGCGACGCGGATCATCTCGTGCAGCCGCGTGAGGCACTGGCCCGATGCGCGCAGAAACGCTTCTTCCTTGTCGCGCACCTCGCGCAGCTCGGCCGCGGTCAGCACGCGCGGGCCGATCGACGATGCGGGGTCGAGCCGGTAGCGCTCGAGCGAGCGCTGCCATGACGAGACGAGGCGCGTCGAATCGGCCGGCGGCGGCAAACGGCCGGCGAGCGCACCGAGCACGCGGTCCGCATGCTGGGCCTGGGGAACGACGTAAGGCATGGTCGGCTCCGGTTCCGTACGACGGGGAATTCGATGCTCTTGTAGCACATCCGTTTCGGCGGATCACATTGCGCCGCAGCACGGGAGACGCCTGAGACGTTCGTCTCACGCCCGTCGCCGCGCGTCTCGCGCGATTGAGACGCGCAGCGACGCGTCGTCCGGCCGGCATCGCGCCGGCGCAATGCGGCGGACAGCCGCGCCGCAGGCGGGTTTGCGCGCGATGCGCGGCGTCGCGGCGCGTGCGACGACGAGGCGCGCAGCGTCGCGCGCGCGTGAGACGCCGGCGCCGCTCGGCGACGCGATGCGCGGTCGCGGCGTTGCATCCGCATGCCGCGCGCGGCCGCCGCGCCAGCGCCGGCGCGGGTGCCGCGCCGATCGCGCGCATGCTGGCACATCGCTTGCAGAGATCACGGGCAAGACCGGCGCGATGGCGTCGGCGACGACGATCCGCGGCCCTTCGCAGGCCGCGGACGGAACGCAGGGCCGCGGCGGGCGCGACAGCGCCGGCGCCGGCCGACTGGATGGAGACAAAGCCCGTGACGACGCCCGTTACCGTCGGCGTGATCGCGAACCCCGCCTCGGGGCGCGACATTCGCCGCCTCACCACGCACGCATCGGTGTTTCCGACCGCCGAGAAGGCGAACATGATCGTGCGCCTGCTGGCCGGCCTCGGCGCGATGGGCGTCGAGCGCGTGCTGACGCTGCGCGACCGCACCGGCATCGCGACGCTGCTGCTGCGCGCACTCGATACACACCGCGCGGTGGGGGCCGACGCGCGCTGGCCGGACGTCGAATTCGTCGACCTGCCGATCACCGATACGGTCGCCGACACGCATGCGGGCGCCGCCTATCTGCATCGCCACGAAGTCGCGCTGATCGTCGTGCTCGGCGGCGACGGCACGCATCGCGCGGTCGCGGCCCATTGCGGCACGACGCCGCTCGTCGCGCTGTCGACCGGCACCAACAACGCGTTTCCCGAGCAGCGCGAGGCGACCGTCGCCGGCGTCGCGGCCGGCCTCGCCGCCACTGGCGCGGTGCCGCCCGACGTCGCGTTCACGCGCAACAAGCGGCTCGTCGTGCGCTGCGCGGCCGGCCCGCAGCCGGGACGCGAAGAGATCGCGCTCGTCGACGTCTGCGCCGCACGGCAGCGCTTCGTCGGCGCACGCGCGATCTCGGGGCCCGACGACATCGACACGCTCTATCTGACCTTCGCGGAGCCGGACGGCATCGGGCTGTCGGCGCTCGGCGGTGCGTGGGCGCCGCTCGAGCGCAGCGCGCCGCACGGGCTCGCGATGCGTTTCGCGGGCGAGGGGAAGACGGCCGGCACCCCGCTCGTCGCACCGATCGCGCCGGGCCGCGTCGACCGCGTCGTGATGCGCAGCTGCGAACGGCTCGAGCCGGACACGTGGCAGCCGATTCCATTCGAGCACGGCACGCTCGCGTTCGACGGCGAACGCGAGATCGAAGTCGCGCGCGGCGACCGCTACGAGATCGCGCTCGACTGGCGCGGCCCGCTCACCGTCGACGTCGGCCGCACGCTGCGCTACGCGGCGTCGCGTCAGTTGCTGCGCGACGTCTCCGCGTGGCGCAACTGAACGCACCGACGCGCATGCATCGCTTTTCCCATTCACAAGGAGACAGTGCCATGACAACCGCTCTCGAAGGACAGATCGCGATCGTGACCGGCGGCGCGCGCGGCATCGGCCGCGGAATCGCGCTGACGCTCGCCGGCGCGGGCGCCGACATTCTGCTTGCCGACCTGCTCGACGACGCGCTCGACTCCACGGCGCGCGAAGTGCGTGCACTCGGCCGCCGTGCAGCGGTCGCGAAGGTCGACGTCACGCAGCCCGCGCAGGTCGACGCGATGGTCGCGCAGGCGCTCGCCGAGCTCGGCCGGCTCGACATCCTCGTCAACTGCGCCGGCGTGATCAGCATCCACCCGGTCGACCAGCTGAGCGAGCGCGACTGGGATTTCGTGATGGACGTGAACGCGAAGGGCACGTTTCTCGGCTGCCGCGCGGCGCTGCCGCATCTGAAGGCGCAGCGCAGCGGCCGGATCGTCAACGTCGCGTCGATCGCCGGCAAGGAAGGCTTTCCGAATCTCGCGCACTACAGCGCCTCGAAGTTCGCGGTCGTCGGTTTCACGAACGCGCTCGCGAAGGAGGTCGCGCGCGACGGCATCACCGTCAACGCGATCTGCCCGGGCATCGTGCGCACCTACATGTGGGACCGGCTTTCCGACGAATGGAAGGCGGACGGCGAGTCGGTCGAGGAATCGTGGCAGCGGCATCAGCTGACGCTGATTCCGCAAGGCCGCGCGCAGACGCCCGAAGACATGGGCCGCCTCGCGCTGTTCTTCGCGACGATGGACAACGTGACCGGGCAGGCCGTGAACGTCGACGGCGGCTTCACGTTTCACTGACGGCCGCAACCGGCACGCGCGGGCCGCAGTCGCGCAATCCGTTGCCGCGGCAGCGCCGCGGCGGCATTCGCAGTCAGACCAACCCAAGGAGACACACATGTCCGTTTCGACACAGCTCAGCAGGGACACGCTGCTGGAGGCATACCGGCTGATGCGCACGATCCGCGAATTCGAGGAGCGCCTGCACGTCGAGTTCGCGACCGGCGAGATTCCCGGCTTCGTTCACCTGTATGCGGGCGAGGAGGCGTCCGCGGTCGGCACGATGCTGCACCTCGGCGTCGCCGACTACGTCGCGACGACGCACCGCGGCCACGGCCACTGCATCGCGAAGGGCGTCGACGTGCGCGGGATGATGGCCGAGATCTACGGGAAGAAGACCGGCGTCTGTCACGGCAAGGGCGGCTCGATGCACATCGCCGACCTGTCGATGGGGATGCTCGGCGCGAACGGGATCGTCGGGGCGGGCGGGCCGCTCGTTTGCGGCGCGGCGCTCGCGGCCAAGCAGAAGAAGACGGGCGGCGTCGGCGTCTGCTTCTTCGGCGACGGCGCATCGAACCAGGGCGTGATCTTCGAATCGATGAACCTCGCATCGGTGTGGCGGCTGCCCGCGATCTTCGTCGCCGAGAACAACGGCTACGCGGAAGCGACCTCGTCGAGCTGGTCGGTCGCGACCGACAACATCGCCGATCGCGCGAACGGCTTCGGCATGCCGGGCGTGATCGTCGACGGCTTCGACTTCTTCGCCGTGCACGAAGCGCTCGGCGAAGCCGTCGAGCGCGCGCGCAACGGCGGCGGCCCGACGCTCGTCGAGGTGAAGTTCTCGCGCTACTTCGGCCACTTCGAAGGCGACGCGCAAACCTATCGCGCGCCCGGCGAAGTGCAGAAGCTGCGCGACGAGAAGGACTGCCTGAAGCATTTCGAATCGCGCGTCGTGCGCGCCGAAGTACTGACGACGGACGAGCTGCGTGCAGTCGACGCGCAGGTGAAGGCGCTGATCGACGACGCGGTGGCCGAAGCGAAGGCCGCGCCGCTGCCGGATGCGGCCGACCTGCTGACCGACGTCTACGTGTCGTATCCGTGAGCGCGGCCGTACCGCGCGCAATGCAACGGCCGACACGGCGAACCGAACATTCCAGGAGACAGACATGGCAAGGAAGATCACTTATTCGCAGGCGATCAACGAGGCGCTCGCGCAGGAGATGGCGCGCGACGACAGCGTGATCGTGATGGGCGAGGACAACGCGGGCGGCGCGGGCGCGCCCGGCGAGGACGACGCATGGGGCGGCGTGCTCGGCGTGACGAAGGGGCTGTTCCACAAGTTTCCGGGCCGCGTGCTCGACACGCCGCTGTCCGAAGGCGGCTACATCGGCGCGGCCGTCGGCGCCGCCGCGTGCGGGATGCGGCCCGTCGCCGAGCTGATGTTCGTCGACTTCATGGGCGTGTGCTTCGACCAGATCTTCAACCAGGCCGCGAAATTCCGCTACATGTTCGGCGGCAAGGCCGTCACGCCGGTCGTGATCCGCGCGATGTACGGCGCGGGCCTGCGCGCGGCCGCGCAGCACTCGCAGATGCTCACGTCGCTGTTTACGCACATTCCGGGGCTGAAGGTCGTGTGTCCGTCGACGCCGTACGACGCGAAGGGACTGCTGATCCAGTCGATCCGCGACAACGATCCGGTGATTTTCCTCGAGCACAAGCTGCTCTACACGCGCGAGGGCGACGTGCCCGAGGAGTCCTATGCGATTCCGTTCGGCGAGGCGAACGTCGTGCGCGACGGCGACGACGCGACGATCGTCACCTACGGCCGGATGGTGCATGTCGCGATGGACGCCGCCGCGAAACTCGCGAAGGACGGCATTCAGGTCGACGTGATCGACCTGCGCACGACGTCGCCGCTCGACGAGGAAACGATTCTCGAAAGCGCGGCGCGCACCGGGCGCGTGGTGGTCGTCGACGAAGCGAACCCGCGCTGCTCGATCGCCACCGACATTGCCGCGCTCGTCGCGCAGCGCGCGTTCCGTTCGCTGCAGGCGCCGATCGAGCTCGTGACCGCGCCGCATACGCCCGCGCCGTTCGCCGGCGTGCTCGAGGATCTGTATATCCCGTCTGCCGATGCGATCGCGCAGGCCGTGCTGAAAACGAGGAGCTGAGACGATGTCGATTCACATGATCACGATGCCCAAGTGGGGGCTGTCGATGGAGCAGGGGCAGGTCAACGGCTGGCTGAAGGCGGTCGGCGAACGCGTGTCGAAGGGCGACGAGGTGCTCGACGTCGAGACCGACAAGATCTCGTCGGGCGTCGAATGCGCATTCG
Organism: Burkholderia sp. BC1; assembly: GCF_052683555.1. Classification (NCBI taxonomy): domain Bacteria; kingdom Pseudomonadati; phylum Pseudomonadota; class Betaproteobacteria; order Burkholderiales; family Burkholderiaceae; genus Burkholderia; species Burkholderia sp. BC1. The sequence goes on along the minus strand of NZ_JBQYLP010000015.1, from coordinate 60,275 downwards.
ACGGCACGCTGCGCCGGCAGGTCGCTCAGGAGGGCGAAACGCTGCCGGTCGGCGCGCTGCTCGGCGTGGTCGCCGCGGCCGACGTGAGCGATGCTGACATCGACGCGGCGATCGCGGCATTCCAGCGCGACTACACGCCGAGCGCGGCGGCCGACGAAGCGGCCGGCCCGCAACCCGAGAAGGCGCAGATCGGCGGCCGCACGATGCGCTTCCTGAAGCTCGGCGACGGCGCCGGCACGCCGGCCGTGCTGATCCACGGCTTCGGCGGCGACCTGAACAACTGGCTGTTCAACCATGCGGAACTGGCGGCGCACCGGCCGGTGTGGGCGCTCGATCTGCCCGGTCACGGCGAGTCGGGCAAGGCGGTCGAGAGCGGCAACCTCGACGAGCTCGCCGACGCCGTGCTGGCGCTGCTCGACGCGAAGGACATCGAGCGTGCGCACCTGATCGGCCATTCGATGGGCGGCGCGGTCGCGATGACGGTCGCCGAGCGTGCGCCGGCGCGCGTCGCGTCGCTGACGCTGATCGCGAGCGCGGGCCTCGGTGCCGAGATCAACCGCGACTACATCGACGGCTTCGTCGCCGGCAACAGCCGCAATACGCTGAAGCCGCATCTCGGCGCGCTGTTCGCGGACAGCGCGCTCGTCACGCGACAGCTCGTCGACGATCTCGTCAAATACAAGCGGCTCGAAGGCGTGCAGGCCGCGCTCGAGAAGATCGCGAACGCCGCGTTCGACGGCGCGACGCAGCGACGCGTGTTCCGCGACCGGCTTGCGTCGCTCGCGCCGCGCACGCTCGTGATCTGGGGCGAGCGCGACCAGGTGATTCCGGCGCAGCACGCGCACGGCTTGCCGGACGGCGTGCGCACCGAGCTGATCGCCGGCAGCGGGCACATGGTGCAGATGGAAGCGGCGGCCGACGTGAACCGGCTGATCGTCGCGTTTCTCGGAGACTGACGATGGCTGCCGCGCTCGAACGACCCAGCCTCACCGCGCTCGGCCAGCCGGGCGCGCGCAGCCGCGACAAGCTCGCGCGCATTCCCGTGCGCGTCGAGCCCGCCGACGGTGCGGCGCTGCCCAAGCCGCCGTGGCTGCGCGCACGGCCGATGATGAGCGCGGCCGTCGCCGACATGGCGGCCGTGCTGCGCGCGCATCGGCTGCATTCCGTATGCGAGGAAGCGATGTGTCCGAACATCGGCGAGTGTTTTGCGCAACGCACGGCGACCTTCATGATCATGGGCGGGCTCTGCACGCGCCGCTGCCCGTTCTGCGACGTCGCGCACGGCCGTCCGGAGCCGCTCGATCCGGACGAGCCGGCCCGGCTCGCGGAGGCCGTCGCCGCGCTCGCGCTGCGCTATGTCGTGATCACGTCGGTCGACCGCGACGATCTGCGCGACGGCGGCGCCGCGCATTTCGCCGCCTGCATCGCGGCGGTGCGCGCGAGCGTGCCGGGGATCGGCGTCGAGGTGCTGGTGCCCGATTTCCGCGGCCGCATCGATCGTGCGCTCGACGCGCTGTCGCAGGCATGGCCCGACGTGTTCAACCACAACATCGAGACGGTGCCGTCGCTGTATCGTGCGGCGCGGCCCGGCGCCGACTATCGCGGCTCGCTCGACCTGCTCGCGCGCGCGAAGGGCGCGCGGCCGGCGCTCGTCACGAAATCGGGATTGATGCTCGGACTCGGCGAAGGCGACGACGAGGTGCGCGCGACGATGCGCGACCTGCGCGCGCACGGTGTCGACGTCCTGACGCTCGGCCAGTATCTCGCGCCGTCCGCGCATCATCTGCCGGTGCGGCGCTACGTGAGCCCGGAGGCGTTCGCGGCATGGCGCGACGAAGGACTCGCGCTCGGTTTCGCGGAGGTGGTCGCCGGCCCGCTCGTGCGCTCGTCGTATCACGCGGCCGACGTGCTGGTGCCCGCGTAGCGGGCCGCGGCTCAGGCGCCGGCGGACACGTGCAGGCGGCTCACGCGGCGCAGGTACAGCGCGAGCCCGACGCCCGCGAGCATCAGGCTGACCGTGTTCGCGAACCAGAAGCCGCGCGCGCCGACGAGCCACGCGGGCGCGATGCCGCCGACGTCGAAGCCGAGCAGATAGCCGCCGCCGAGGCCGACGCCCCAGAGCGCGACCGCGTAGATCACGGTCGGCACGACCGCGACCTTGTACGCGCGCAGCACGAACGCGGAGGTGATCTGCAGCGCGTCGAAGAAGTGGTAGCAGGCGACGATCGCGACGAGCGGCATCGCGGCGGCCGCGACGGCCGGATTCGGCGTGTAGCCGCCGATGATCAGCGGCCGCAGCACGAACACGAGCAGGCCGTACGCGGCCGCGATCGCGCAGGCGAGGATCACGCCGTGTCGGCCGAGCAGCCGCGCTTCGTCGGGCCGGCCCGCGCCGAGCGCGCGCGCGACGAGCGTGGACGCAGCAACGCCGATCGACAGCGGCGTCATGTACAGCACGGCGCCGACGTTGCCGGCGATCTGGTGGCCGGCCAGCGTCGTCGTGCCGAACTGCGCGATGAACAGCGCCATGCAGGTGTAGGACGTGACTTCGATCAGGTAGGACAGCCCCATCGGCACGCCGAGCTTCAGAAGCGCCTTCTGGCGCGCCCAGACGGGCCAGCAGAAGCGCGAGAAGATCGCGAGCGGCGCGAACACGTCGAGGCGCGCGAGCAGCGCGAAGCCGATCAGCGCGAGCGCCCAGTTGATCAGCGTGCTGGCGAGCCCGCAGCCCGGGCCGCCGAGCGCCGGTACGCCGAAGCCGCCGAAGATGAACCACACGTTGAGCGGAAACTTCAGCAGCAGTGCGCCGATCTGCAGGATCATCGCGAGCCGCGGCTTGCCGGCTGCGTTGGTCAGCGCGTTGTAGATGCGGAACACGAGGCTCGCCGGTAGCCCGTACGACAGGATGCGCAGATAGTCGACGGTGCGGTCGTGAAGCGCGGGCGGCGCGTGCGCGATGCGCAGCAGCGGTTCGGGAAAATGCAGCAGCAGGAAGCCGGGCGTCGCGAGCAGCACGGCGAGCCACAGCGCCTGGCGCACTTCCTCGCCGATCTCGGCGTAGCGCCGCGCGCCGTACAGCTGGCCCGCGATCGGCTGCAGCGCGGACAGGATGCCGGTCAGGCCGATATAGACGGACACGTAGATCGACGAACCGAGCCCGAGCGCGGCGAGGTCGACGGCCGAGTAGCGGCCGACCATCGCGGTATCGATCACGCCGAACGCGATGATCGCGAGCTGGCCGACGAGCACCGGCCACGCGAGACCGACGATGCGACGGATGTCCGCGAACATCGTCAACCGGCCGCCCGGCGATGCGGCGCGCGCCGCTTGACCGGCGTCTTCGGCCGTTCGATGCGCTCGTACAGGCGGAAGCGCTCGTCGCGGTCGGCGACGCGGCGGCCTTCCCAGACGAGACGCCAGACGTACTGCGACATCGCGCTCGGCTCGCCGAAGTCCGCGCGGTCCTGGCGCAGGATCACGTCGCAATCTTCGGTGAAATCGAAGTGCATGTTGCCGAAATAGGCGAACGTCGCGATCTGCGCATCGCCGAGCCGCACGGGCGAAATGCATTGGTAGTCGGCCGGCAGGTGCGTCGCGATCTGCTGCGCGACGTCGCGGTAGGTGCGGCCGTAGTTGACGATCGGCAGCCACAGCGTCATCAGCAGCACCCACATCAGCGTGGTGCCCGCGCCCGACAGCACGACGCTGCGCCAGAGCACCTTCGGCTGCCGTGAGATGCGCCAGCGCGCGAGCACGCACCAGCACACCGTGACGACAACCGCACAGGCGAACGACAGCGCGTTGAAATGCGGCTCGTAGCCGGGCAGCAGCCGCCCGAGGTTGCGCGCGAGCGGGTGCGGGAAGCCGGTCAGCGAGGCGAGCCACACGAGCCACACGAAGGTGCCGAGGATCGTGAAGCTGAGCACCGCGAACCAGTCGATCGCATTGATCGCGCCGCGCTTGAGCGTCGGCAGCGCGAACGTCGCGAGCACGGCGAGCGGCGGCAGCAGCAGCATGTACATGCGGTTCGACTGCTGACTTTGCAGGATCACGAGCGCGACGAGCGGCACGACGACCGACAGCGGAATCGCGATGTGCGCGCGCCGGCGCATCCCGGCCCAGCTCCACCACGCCCAGATCGCGAGCGGCCACGCGGGCCACGTGAACAGCGGCAGGTTCTTCGCCGCATAGCCGAGCACCGCGGTCGGCGGGCCCGAGAAGCGCATCAGGCTGCCGTGGATCCACTGGTTGAAGAACCACGCCGCGTCGTCGGGCGCTGCGATGAACGCGGCGATCGGCCACAGCGCGAAGATCGCGATCGCGACCGGCACGCCGACGAGCGGCAGGCGCAGGTTGCGCATCTCGGGCGTGACGAGCCAGAGCGCGGCCGTGCCGGCGAGCAGCGCGACGACGAGCACCGGGTTGCCCGACAAGCCGACGAGGCCGATCGCGGCACCCCAGCAGAGCGCGCCTTGCAGCGGCTTGTCGATGCCGCGCACGATGCCGTAGACGAGCATCGCGATCCACGCGAACTGCGCAAGCTGCGGCGTCGTTTCGTGTCCGCGCTCGGCGAGGCCGAAGCACGCGACGAGGATCAGCAGCGCACCGTCGGCGAGCGTGCGGCCGTAGTCGCGCGGCTCCGGCTCGCCGCCGAACGCGTACTTGAATGGCTGGACTTCCGCGCGCCGGCCGAGCAGATAGGCCGCATACCAGACGAACGCGCACGCGACGCAGAACCAGATGCCGGTATCGACGCGCGACGCGTTGCTCGCGTCGACCCAGGGCGCCAGCGCGCGGATCGACAGCGCGCCGAGCCAGTAGCCGAGCGGGCCGTCGCTCGTGATGAACTTGCCGACGAGGTTCGGCAGCAGCCAGTCGTCGTGGTGGCCTGTCGCCATCGTCCACATCACGCCGAAGCCCGCCGCGTCCTCGTTCTTCCACGGATCTCGGCCGAACAGGCCGAACGCCGCATAGACGAAGCAGAGCGTGAGCAGCAGCCAGCGCGGCAGCGCGCGCGTGGCGGAGGCGGTGAGACGGACGACAGGCTTCATGCAGATGAACGATGTGTGATGAGCGGGCGGCCGCGCGGCCGGGCCGGTTTCGAGCATCCGGCATTGTAGACGCGCGCACGCGCGCGCGGCAGCTCATGGCGGGCTCGCGGGCCGGGCCGTGTGCCGGACGCGCGGAGACAAAAAAGGGCAGCCGAGGCTGCCCTTTTGTGCGGAGACCGGTGCGTTGCAGCCACCGGCTGCGGTGCGAAGCTTACTTCGCGACCTTGCCGCTTGCGCGCGAACCGAACTTGTTCTTGAACTTCTCGACGCGGCCGGCCGTGTCCATGATCTTTTGCTGACCCGTGTAGAACGAGTGCGATTCCGACGAGACTTCGATCTTCGCGAGCGGATAGGTCTTGCCTTCGAGCTCGATGGTTTCGCGCGTCTGGATCGTCGAACGCGTGATGAACTTGAAGCCGTTCGACATGTCTTGGAAGACGACTTCGCGGTAATCCGGGTGAATGCCAGGTTTCATGATTTTCCTTGGTGAGAGCGGTAGCCAACCCGCCGCTTGCCGTGCCGAATGGCGCGCTGTGCGCGTATCGGCGACCGTCAAGCCCGGCGCGAGCCACTTGCCTAAGGTCGAAAAACGGCGATTATGCCAGAAAATCAGACGGTTGACGAATAATTTTCACGCCGCGTCGAGCGCGCCCGCGCGCGCCGGATCTTGCCGGTAGTAGCGGGCGAGCAGCCGGTACAGCTCCGGAAATTCGGACTCGAACGCTTGCGGCCGCACGAACAGCGCTTCGCTGCAGACCGCGAAGAACTCGGACGGATGGTCGGCTGCGTACGGATCGATCAGCGAGTCGCGCTCGAAGCGCGCCCAGGCGCGGTCCGGCACCGCGTCGACGCGCGCGCAGAACTGGTCGTATGCGTTGTCGAACACGTCGGCCCAGATCTGCGCATCGAGCTGCGGCGCATGCCAGCGGCGAAACAGCGGCGGGTAGCCGTCGGCCGCGCCGTTGACCATGTCGATCTTGTGCGCGAATTCGTGGATCACGACGTTGTACGCGTCGCGGCCGTCGGTCATCTGCGCGTCTTCCCACGACAGGATCACGGGGCCGCCTTCCCATGCCTCGCCGCTCGCGTCCTGCTCGACTTCGTGCACGACGCCGTCTTCGTCCTGCACGGTCTTGCGGATTACGAACTCGCCCGGATACACGACGACGCCGACCCAGCCGTCGTACAGCGACAGATCGAGGTTCAGCACGGGCAGGCACGCCTGCGCGGCGATCGCGACGATCATCGCGTCGGTCAACTCGAGCCCGTGCGCCGTCGAGAACGATTTCTTCGCGATGAACAGGCTCGTCAGCTCGCGCAGCCGGCCGAGATCGTCGGGCGACAGCGCGTCGAGGAACGGCAGGCGTGCGACGGTGTCGTGCCACAGCGCGTCCGGAATCGGATGGCTGCGCAGCGCGCGATCGCGGCGGCGATCGTCGAGCCAGCGGGTCAGTTTCGAAAGCATGGAGGCGGCGCGCGGAAATCCAAAGCCAGTCTTTTAACTCAATCGATCTCTTTTTGCCATGCCGCGAACACGCCGCCGACGAGCGCGACGCCCGCGAGGAAGTAGAAGCCGTCGAGCGAGGCGAGAAACGACGCCTGCTGCGCGACCATCCGCGCGATCGACGCGACGGCGAGGCCGTGCGCTTCGGTCGCCGCGTGGCCGGCTGCCGCATAACCGTTCGCGAGCGTGTCGAGCGTCTGCCGGAACAGCGGGTCGAACACGTTCGCGCGTTCGACGAGCCGGGTCTGGTGCACCGCGAGCCGATGCTGCTCGACGATGATCACCGACGACGTCGCGAACGTGATCGTCAGCTGCCGCACGATGTTCTTCAGCCGATAGCCGTGCGTGTACTCGTCGATCGCGAAGATCCGGAACGTGAGGTTCGCGACCGGCAGCACGATGAACAGCAGCAGCAGGCCGCGCAGCAGCAGCGGCACGACGAGCGCGACCTCGCCGACTTGCGGCGTGAGCCGCGTCATCCATAGCGTCGCGACGATCGCGATCGCGAAGCCCGGCACGACGAACCATTTCTTGTGCGCAACGTGCTTCGCATAGCGCAGGTACGCGAACAGCGCGGTGGCCGAAATCAGCGACATCGTGCCGACGAGCCGCCCGGCGTTTTCGACCGGATAGCCGAGCCCCGATTCGAGAAAGCGCGACGTCAGATAGCTGAAGCCCGTCGACTCGTAGTAATAGAACATGTAGAGCAGCAGGCCGATCTGGAACGTGCGCTCGCGCAGCGCGTGCAGCCGCACGAGCGGCGTCGGGTGGTTCCACTGGTGATACGCGAACCAGGCGAGCGCGCCGAGCCCCGCGGCGCTCAGACCGATCAGCATCGGCGAGCCGCTGTACAACTGGTAGTGCACCTGCTGCATCACGATCTGCAGCGCGCCTTGCGCGAGCGCGAACACGACGTACGGCCAGAAGTGTCCGGAGCCGCGTTCGTCGTCCGGCGTGCGGCCCGAGTCGGGCAGCGTGAGCAGCGCGAGGATCGCGAACGCGATGCCGGCCGGCGCCGTGCACGCGAACAGCGCGCGCCACGTCGAATACGCGACGAACAGCCCGCCGACGATCGGCGCGAGCGCGCTGCCGAGCAGGATCATGATCAGGAACGCGCGCGTAGCGGGCGGCCGCGTCTGCGGCTTGAAGCTGATCTGGATCAGGATCCGGCACGCGCCCATCATCGGGCCGATGAAGTAGCCCTGGAAGCCGCGCGCGAAGGCGAGTTCGAGCGACGTATCGGCGAGCGCGGCCGCGATCGCGCCGAACGAGAACATCAGCATGCAGCCGGCGACGTAGCGGCGATGCCCGAGGCGGTCGACCCACCATTGCTGCTGCAGGATGCCGAGCACGGCCGTGACCGCATACGCGCTCGACGCCCACACGAGTTCGTCCGGCGACGCGTTGATGCCGCCCGCGATATAGCTCGCGAAGAACGAGAAGATCGCGTTGTCGAAGTAGTCGAGCCCGGTGACGAGTGCAAGCGCCCACGGGAACAGGTCCGCGCGCAGGTTCGCGCGGCTCCAGAGCGGCGGGCGCCCCGACGTGACGTTCATGCGCGGCCCTTGCCGCGCCGTGCGCCGGCTTCGGCGCGCCGTTGCGCGATCAGCGCATCGGCGTTCTCGCCGGCGAGGCGTCGTTCGACGTAGTCGATGTCGTGCTGCAACTCCTTGCGCAGCGCGACCGCTTCCTTCAACTCGCGCTGGACGGCCGCGATCCGGCGATCGAGCGTCGCGATCTGCTCGGCGAGCCCGGCGCGGATCTCGCGCAGCGAAGCGTCCGAATAGCGGCGCCGGCCGTCGCCGGTTTCCTCGAGCGGACGCTTGAGCATTTCGGTGATGCCGTGCAGCGAGAAACCGAGTGCGCGCAATCGCAGGATGCGCGCGAAGCGCTCGAGGTCGGCCTCGTCGTACAGGCGGTAGCGGCCCTCGCTGCGCGACGGCGTGACGAGCCCGCGCTCCTCGTAATACTTCAGCGTGCGCGGCGTGACGCCGAGCCGCGCGGCGGCGTCGCCGACGGTCAGCAGCGGGGTGGAGGCGGCATCGGACATGAGCGAAACGCGGATCGTGACGATCGCGTCATTATAGATCAACCTGTACGTTCACGTTCAGGTTGGCGCAAAAAAACGGCCGCCGGCGCAGGGCGCGGGCGGCCGTCGGGCGCGCAGCGGGGCGCTTAGCCGCCGCGGCGCATCAGATCGAAGAACTCGGAGTTGCTCTTCGTCTGGCGGATCTTGTCGAGCAGGAATTCCATCGCCTCGACTTCGTCCATGTCGTGGATGAACTTGCGCAGCACCCAGATCTTCTGAAGGATGTCGGGCTTGATCAGCATTTCCTCGCGGCGCGTGCCCGACTTGTTCAGGTTGATCGACGGATAGACGCGCTTTTCCGCGAGACGGCGCTCGAGGTGCACTTCCATGTTGCCGGTGCCCTTGAACTCTTCGTAGATCACGTCGTCCATGCGGCTGCCGGTTTCGATCAGCGCGGTGCCGATGATCGTCAGCGAGCCGCCTTCCTCGATGTTGCGCGCCGCGCCGAAGAAGCGCTTCGGACGCTGCAGCGCATTCGCGTCGACACCGCCCGTCAGCACCTTGCCCGACGCCGGGATCACGGTGTTGTAGGCGCGTGCGAGACGCGTGATCGAGTCGAGCAGGATCACGACGTCATGCTTCATTTCGACGAGACGCTTGGCCTTCTCGATCACCATTTCGGCGACCTGCACGTGACGCGTGGCCGGTTCGTCGAACGTCGACGCAATCACTTCGCCGGCGACCGAGCGCTGCATTTCGGTCACTTCTTCGGGGCGCTCGTCGATCAGCAGCACGAACAGGATCACGTCCGGATGGTTCTGCTTGATCGCATGCGCGATGTGCTGAAGCATCACGGTCTTGCCCGACTTCGGCGATGCGACGAGCAGGCCGCGCTGGCCCTTGCCGATCGGCGCGATCATGTCGATGATGCGGCCCGTGACGTTTTCCTCGCCGCGCATTTCGCGCTCGAGCGACAGCGGCTTGTTCGGGTGCAGCGGCGTGAGGTTCTCGAACATGATCTTGTGTTTCGAGGCCTCGGGCGGCTGCCCGTTGACTTTGTCGACCTTCACGAGCGCGAAGTAGCGCTCGCCGTCCTTCGGCGTGCGGACTTCGCCTTCGATCGTGTCGCCGGTGTGCAGGTTGAAGCGGCGGATCTGCGACGGGCTGATGTAGATGTCGTCGGTGCTCGCGAGGTACGACATTTCCGGCGAGCGGAGGAAGCCGAAGCCGTCCGGCAGCACTTCGAGCGTGCCGTCGCCGAAGATCGTCTCTCCCGTCTTGGCGCGCTTTTTGAGAATGGCGAACATCAGCTCCTGCTTGCGCAGGCGGTTCGCGTTTTCGATCTCGAGGCCGTTGGCCATTTCGATCAGTTCGGAGACGTGCAGAGACTTGAGCTCGGATAAATGCATACGGAGAACCCGCCAGGGAGGAGATGCGACGAAAGATATAAAGGGAGGAGGGCGAGCGGAAGCGCTCAGAGACTTAAATGCGTCTTGTAGACGTTTTTTGATTCTAGCATACGCCGATTCGCGCTTGAGCGGCCGATCGGCGGTGCGGCGGCGGACGTGTTGCCGGCTGACAACACGTCCGCGGGACGTGCCGGTATTACAGGTGGCTGTCCAGGAATGCGGTGAGCTGCGACTTCGACAGCGCGCCGACCTTCTGCGCGGCAGCCGCGCCGTTCTTGAACAGGATCAGCGTCGGGATGCCGCGCACGCCGAACTTCGCGGGCGTCGCCTGGTTGTCGTCGACGTTGATCTTCGCGATCTGCAGCTTGTCGCCGTAGTCCTTCGCGACTTCGTCGAGGATCGGGGCGATCATCTTGCACGGACCGCACCATTCGGCCCAGAAGTCGACGAGGACGGGCTTGTCGGATTTGACGACGTCCTGTTCGAACGATGCGTCGCTGATGTGTTTGATCTGTTCGCTCATTGGGTCAATACCTCTTTCGGTTCGGGGACTGCCTGCTTCGCGCGTTGCGGCGCACCGGCCGCCGAAGCAGCCGGCCGCTGCGGCAGGTAGCTCCGCTCTCCGGGAAAGAAGGGCGTAAGCGCTGCATACCGCGGCTCGCGGGTCGTTCGGGCGTCATATTAGCCTAAATTGCTATCCGTTGCGGGCGGCGATAGTAGCCGCTTTGCAAGTAGGGGTACGACGCGCCGTTCGGCCGCTGCAATCGGCAGGTGGAGGCGTGCACGCAAAATACAAGAGCGCACCGCCGCGGCACGACCGGCGCGCCATTTATCCGCCGATTTACGGCGCAGCCGAATAAACGGTCGCATTCGGCGCGCAGCGGTGATAGAATACGCCGTGACGGGCCTCCTCGCATGGTGGGCCGGTGAACTTGGTCAGGTCGGGAACGAAGCAGCCACAGCCGTTTTCCGCCAGTGCCGAGGGTCGGGCTCGTCACCTTTCTCCTCGCCCCATTCGTCGGGCGTTTTTTGTTTCTGCAATCGATTTTCGTTTCCCCGGTTTTCGCTGTTTCGATGCTGTCAGGTGCAGGCGCGGCCGTGCATCTGGTCGACGCTCGTCCCGAGCATTTCGCCCGTCGCGACGCGTGCGTCGTCAAGCGCCGTCATGCGCCGCGATTGCCGCAGCGCGCGGCGTTTCGCGTGTCGGCGCGGGGCAGCGTTGCTGATACAATTTCCCGATGACCTATCAAGTTCTCGCACGCAAGTGGCGTCCGAAGGATTTCGCTTCGCTCGTCGGCCAGGAGCACGTCGTCAGGGCGCTCACGCACGCGCTCGACGGCGGGCGTCTTCATCACGCGTATCTGTTCACCGGCACCCGCGGCGTCGGCAAGACGACGCTGTCGCGCATCTTCGCGAAGGCGCTCAACTGTGAAACCGGCGTGACGTCGCAGCCGTGCGGCGTCTGCCGTGCGTGCCGCGAGATCGACGAAGGCCGCTTCGTCGACTACGTCGAAATGGATGCCGCGAGCAATCGCGGCGTCGACGAAATGGCCGCGCTGCTCGAGCGCGCGGTGTACGCGCCGGTCGATGCGCGCTTCAAGGTCTATATGATCGACGAAGTGCACATGCTGACGAACCACGCGTTCAACGCGATGCTGAAGACGCTCGAGGAGCCGCCGCCGCATGTGAAGTTCATCCTCGCGACCACCGATCCGCAGAAGATTCCCGTCACGGTGCTGTCGCGCTGCCTGCAGTTCAACCTGAAGCAGATGCCGGCCGGGCACATCGTGTCGCATCTCGAGCGCATTCTCGGCGAAGAGCGCATCGCGTTCGAGCCGCAGGCGCTGCGTCTGCTCGCGCGTGCGGCGCAGGGCAGCATGCGCGACGCGCTGTCGCTGACCGACCAGGCGATCGCCTATTCGGCCAACGAAGTGACCGAAGCGGCCGTGTCGGGCATGCTCGGCGCGCTCGACCAGACTTACATGGTGCGGCTGCTCGATGCGCTCGCGGCCGGCAGCGGCCCCGAGATTCTCGCGATCGCCGACGAAATGTCGCTGCGCAGCCTGTCATTCTCGACCGCGCTGCAGGATCTCGCGAGCCTGCTGCACCGGATCGCCTGGGCGCAGTTCGCGCCGGGCGCGGTGCTCGACGAATGGCCGGAAGCGGCCGATCTGCGTCGCTTCGCCGAGTTGCTGAGCCCCGAACAGGTACAGCTGTTCTATCAGATCGCGACGGTCGGCCGCGCGGAACTCGGCCTCGCACCCGACGAATACGCGGGTTTCACGATGACGCTGCTGCGCATGCTCGCGTTCGAGCCGGCCGTCGGTGCCGGCAGCGCGCCGGGCGGTCAGCAGTCCGTGCCGCGCGCCGTACCGGCGCCGCGTGCAGCTGCTGCGGCGGCAGCGCCTGCGGCGAAGCCGGTGTCGGCTGCCCGCCCGCAAGCGGCTGCTCCGGCTGCGCCTGCTGCGCGCCCGGCAGCGGTTGCGCCGGCACCGACCGGCGACGCCGCCACGCGGCCGTCCACGCAAGCCGCGCCTGCGCCGCAAGCCACGCCGGTTTCGCCCGTCGCGAAGGTAGCGGACGCCGGCGCGACGCCGCAACCCGACGCGAGCGCTCGATCGGAAGCGTCGATCGCAGCGGCCGACGCGCCGGCGGCCGTTCGTGCCGAACCGGCACCGTCTGCCGACGCACAGCGCAGCACCGAAGCCGACGTGTCGGCCGCCGCGCCGCGCAACAGCGCGCCGGAACCGCGCGTCGCCGCGCAGCAAGCGCGCGAGCCCGAAGCATCGGCGGTCGCGCCGCGCAATGACGAACCTGCATCGCCGGCTGAACCGGCGCCGCGCGCCGCATCCGCAGGGTCGGCCGCGCGCCCGGCCGCTCGTTCGGGTGGCGCAGCCGCCGCGCTCGACGTGTTGCGCAATGCCGGGATGCGCGTGTCGTCCGATCGTTCTCGCGCGGGCGCCGCAGCCAAGCCCGCGGCCGAGCCCGCCGCCGCGAAGCCTGCGCCGGCGCGTCCGGCCGTACAGGTGCCGACGCCGCGCGCGACCGCGCGCGCCGCGCAGCCGAGTGCCGACACGCGCCATGCGCCGCCGCCGTGGGAAGACATTCCGCCGGACGACTACGTGCCGCTCAGCGCGGACGAAATGTTCGGCGGCCCGCCGGACGACGGCTTCGTGCCCGTGTTCGACAGCGGTCCGGACGACGTGCGCGTCGCGCCTTCGCCCGCCGACAGCCGGCCGTCGGCGCCGGTCGATACGCGTCCGTTGCCGCCCGCGATCGCGCTCGACGCGATCGGCTTCGACGGCGAATGGCCGACGCTCGCGGCACGATTGCCGCTGAAGGGCGTCGCGTATCAGCTCGCGTTCAACAGCGAGCTGACGGCCGTCGACGCGACGTCGCTGAAGCTGTCGGTGCCCGTCCCGCAATACGCGGACGCCGCGCAGGTCGCGAAGCTGAAGGCGGCGCTTGCCGATGCCCTCGGCAAGCCGGTCGAGGTGGCGGTCGAGGTCGGCCCCGCGCGCCGCACCGCGGCGGCGCTCGACGCGGCCGCACGCGCGGCGCGTCAGCGCGAGGCCGAACAGGAGATTCACGCCGATCCGTTCGTCCAGCAACTCGTGCGCGATTTCGGCGCACGCATCGTCGAAGGCTCCGTGCGTCCGCTCGCCGATTCGGCGCCGGACGGCGGCGCGCCGACGCTGCATTGAACGGATCGCGCCGCGACAGGCACAATCACGCCCCAGCACATTGGCCGGCACGCGCCGCGTGCCGGTTTTCACACGATCGAGAAGGAGTATTCCCATGTTGAAAGGCAACCTCGCCGGACTGATGAAGCAAGCGCAGCAAATGCAGGAAAACATGAAGAAGATGCAGGAGCAGCTTGCGCAGATCGAAGTCGAAGGGCAGTCGGGCGCCGGCCTCGTCAAGGTGACGATGACGTGCCGCAACGAAGTGCGCCGCGTGTCGATCGACCCGAGCCTGCTCGCGGACGACAAGGACATGCTCGAGGATCTCGTCGCGGCCGCGTTCAACGACGCGGTGCGCAAGGCCGAGGCGACGTCGCAGGAAAAGATGAGCGGGATGACGTCGGGCCTGCCGCTGCCGCCGGGCTTCAAGCTGCCGTTCTGAACGCCGCGTTCGTCTCGACGTCTGCCGCCGTATGAAACAACCGTCCGCCCTGTCCGCGCTCGTCGAAGCGCTGCGCGCGCTGCCCGGCGTCGGGCCGAAGTCCGCGCAGCGCATGGCGTACCACCTGATGCAGCACGATCGGGAGGGCGCGGAGCGGCTCGGCCGGTCGCTGCTGTTCGCGACCGAGCATCTGCGGCACTGCGATAAATGCAACACGTTCACCGAAGCGCAGATCTGCGAGGTCTGCAGCGACGAGGAACGCGACCCGACGCTGCTGTGCGTCGTCGAAACGCCTGCCGATCAAATCATGCTCGAGCAGACGATGACCTATCGCGGCCTGTACTTCGTGCTGATGGGGCGGCTCAGTCCGCTCGACGGCATCGGCCCGAAGGAAATCCACTTCGACCGGCTCGTGCGCCGCGCATCCGACGGCATCGTCAAGGAAGTCGTGCTCGCGACCAACTTCACGAACGAAGGCGAAGCCACCGCGCATTACCTCGGCCAGACGCTGAAGGCGCGCGGGCTCGCGGTCACGCGCCTCGCGCGCGGCGTGCCGGTCGGCGGCGAGCTCGAATACGTCGACGCGGGCACGATCGCCCGCGCGATGCTCGACCGCCGCACGATGTAATTTCCGGCGCCGCCCGCCGGCGGCGCCGTTCCTCATGTCAGGGAGACACATGAGCGCCAGCCAGGGCCCGCTCGCGGGCGTCAAAGTGCTCGAATTCGGAACGCTGATCGCCGGGCCGTTCGCGTCGCGGCTATTCGCCGAGTTCGGCGCCGAAGTGATCAAGATCGAAGACCCGAAAGGCGGCGATCCGCTGCGCAAGTGGCGCAAGCTCCATCCGGAGCAGGGCGGCACGTCGCTGTGGTGGGCCGTGCAGGCGCGCAACAAGAAATCGGTCACGCTGAACCTGAAATCGGACGCCGGCAAGACGATCGCGCGCCAGCTCGCGCGCGAAGCCGACATCGTGATCGAGAACTTCCGTCCGGGCCTGCTCGAAAAGCTCGGCCTCGGCTACGACGTGTTGTCGGCCGAGAATCCAGGCCTCGTGATGGTGCGCCTGTCCGGCTACGGGCAGACGGGCCCGTATCGCGACCGCCCGGGCTTCGGCGCGATCGCCGAATCGATGGGCGGCCTGCGCCACATCACCGGCTATCCCGACCTGCCGCCGCCGCGCATCGGCATCTCGATCGGCGATTCGATTGCCGCGCTGCACGGCGTGATCGGCGCGCTGATGGCGCTGCATCATCGCAAGGTGAACGGCGGCGCGGGGCAGGTCGTCGACGTCGCGCTATATGAAGCGGTGTTCAACATGATGGAAAGCGTCGTGCCGGAGTACGGCGTGTACGGGATGGTGCGCGAGCGCACCGGCGCGTCGCTGCCGGGCATCGTGCCGTCGAACACCTACGCGTGCCGCGACGGCAGCATCGTGATCGGCGGCAACAGCGATCCGATCTTCAAGCGGCTGATGAAGGCGATCGAGCGCGACGATCTCGCGGACGATCCGGCGCTCGCGCAGAACGACGGGCGCGTGCCGCGCACGCAGGAAATCGACGACGCGATCGCCGCATGGCTCGCGCCGCGCACGATCGACGAGGCGCTCGAGGTGTTGCACGCGGCCGACGTGCCGGCCGGGCGCATCTACAGCGTCGCCGACATGTTCACCGATCCGCAGTTCGCCGCACGCCAGATGATCCAGCACTTCAAGCTCGCCGACGGTACCGACATCCCGCTGCCGAACGTGACGCCGAAGCTGTCCGACACGCCGGGCGAAACGCGCTGGCTCGGGCCGGCGCTCGGCGAGCATACGGACGAGGTGCTGCGCGGCCTCGGCTACGACGCGCAGGCCATCGCGGCGCTGCGCGACGCCGGCGCGATCTGAGCGCAAACGCCGCCGCGCGATGCGGCGGCGCACCGTGCGCGCATGTGTCCGGCTGCCGTCGGACTGTCGCTCGCGCGCCATCTTTCCTCGGTTACAATCGCCGGATGCGAATCCTACTCAGCAACGACGACGGCTATCTCGCCCCGGGTCTTGCCGCGCTCAACGACGCGCTGCAACCGCTGGCCGAACTCACGGTGATCGCGCCCGAGCAGAACTGCAGCGGCGCATCGAACTCGCTGACGCTGTCGCGGCCGCTGTCCGTGCAGCGCGCGGCGAGTACGGGTTTCTTCTACGTGAACGGCACGCCGACCGACTCGGTGCACGTCGCGCTGACGGGGATGATCGATGCGCGGCCCGACCTCGTCGTGTCGGGCATCAACAACGGCCAGAACATGGGCGAAGACACGCTCTACTCGGGCACGGTCGCCGCCGCCACCGAAGGCATCATGTTCGGCGTGCCGGCGATCGCGTTTTCGCTGGCCGACAAGGGCTGGGCCCATCTCGCGGACGCCGCGCGCGTCGCGGCCGAGATCGTCGCGCACTACCTCGCGCATCCGCTGCCGGGCCATCCGCTGCTGAACGTCAACATCCCGAACCTGCCGTACGACGAACTGAAGGGCTGGAAGGTGACGCGCCTCGGCAAGCGTCATCCGTCGCAGCCGGTGATCCGTCAGACCGATCCGCGCGGCGAGCCGATCTACTGGATCGGCGCGGCGGGCGACGCGATGGACGCGAGCGAAGGTACCGATTTCCACGCGGTCGCGAACGGTTTCGTCTCGATCACGCCGCTGCAGCTCGATCTCACGCACACGCAGATGCTGCCTGCGACGCGCGAATGGGCGCGCGCCGGAGGGCGGGCTTCATGAGCGGCGAGCGCGCGAAGCGGTTCCCGCTCGCGCTCGAAGATCTCAAGCGAGCGCCACGCAAATCTGACGGGCGGCCCGGCGAACGCCATGCGCTCGCCGCGTCGAAGTCCGCCGACGGTCCGGTCGCCGTGCCGAAGCCCGGCGCGGCGCGCGGCGTGCCGGCCGGCCTCGCCGCCGCGAAGCCCGCGACGGCGCCGAAGGCCACCGCACCGAAGCCGACGCTGCCGAAGCCTGCCGCACCGCGGCCGATCGCACCGAGCGCGGCGCCGGCCGGCGCGTTCGCGCTCACCTCGGAACGCGTGCGCGAGCGCATGGTCGAACGGCTGCGTGCGAACGGCGTCGCCGACGCGCGCGTGCTGGCGGCGATGGCGGCGGTGCCGCGCCACCTGTTCGTGGATCCCGGCCTCGCGACGCAGGCCTACGAGGATTCCGCACTGCCGATCGGCCACCAGCAGACCATTTCGAAGCCGTCGGTCGTCGCGCGCATGATCGAGCTCGCGATGGCCGGCCGCTCCCTCGAGCGCGTCCTCGAAATCGGCACCGGCTGCGGCTATCAGGCCGCGGTGCTGAGCCACGTGGCGCGCGACGTGTATTCGATTGAACGCATCAAGCCGCTGTACGAGCGCGCGAAGCTGAACCTGAGGCCGCTGCGCGTGCCGAACATCCGTCTGCACTACGGCGACGGGCGTGTCGGCCTGCCGTCCGCCGCCCCGTTCGATGCGATCGTGATCGCAGCCGCGGGGCTCGACGTGCCGCAGGCGCTGCTCGAGCAGCTCGCGATCGGCGGGCGCCTCATCGCGCCGGTCGGTGCGCAGAGCGGGCAGCCGCAGGTCCTCACGCTCGTCGAGCGCGTCGCGCACGCGCAGTGGCGGGAGTCTCGGCTTGATCGCGTTTTCTTTGTCCCTTTAAAATCCGGAGTGATTTGAAACCGATGAGTATGTTGCGCGCGATGCAAAACAACCGTTCCAGGGAACCGCTTACGCTCGCCCAGCGCGCGATCTGCGTGGCCGCGTTCTCCACGTTACTGGCCGCCTGTGCGACGCGGCTCGACAACGCGCCCGTCGTCGACCGCTCCGGTTCGTTCGGCACGACGGCCGCCGCGCAGCCCGCGGTGCCGCTCGGCCCGCCGCCGCCCGGTTTCTACCGCGTGAAGCCGGGCGACACGCTGTACCGGATCGCACTCGAGAACGGACAGAACTATCGCGACATCGCCGCGTGGAACAATCTGTCGAACCCGAATCAGATCGAAGTCGATCAGCTGCTGCGCGTCGTGCCGCCGGGCGGCGCCGCGGTGGCCGGCGCGCCGGCCACGGCACCGCTCGCGGGCGGCGCGGTCGCGACGGCCCCGCTGAGCAGCGGCCCGGCGACGCCGTCGGCGAGTGCGCCGTCGGCCGTTACGCCGCCGCCCGCCGCGAGCGACACGACGGCCGCGCCGAGCGGCCCGATCGCGTTCGCCTGGCCGGTGCGCGGCCCCGTGCTGAACGGTTTCGACGACACGAAGAACAAGGGTGTCAACATCGGCGGCACGGCCGGCGAGGCCGTGAAGGCGGCGGCGGACGGCCGCGTCGTCTACGCGGGCAACGGGCTGCGCGGCTACGGCAACCTCATTATCATCAAGCACGACGCGACTTACCTCACCGCGTATGCACACAATCGCGCTTTGATGGTAAAAGAGGGGGACGCGGTGACGAAGGGGCAGAAAATCGCCGAGATGGGTAACAGCGATGCCGACCGCGTGATGCTGCATTTCGAGGTTCGCCGACAGGGTAAGCCTGTCGATCCGATGAAGTATCTGCCGCCTCAATAACGGGACGACCATGCCGAAATCGAAGCGCCACGAGCCGCAAGCCGAGTCTGAGAAGATCAGTCGTGCCACGCAAGCATCGGTGGATCGCGCTGGCGCTTCGACGGACGAAGACGACGACGTCGCGGACAACGAGCGGGACTTCGAAGCGCGCGACGCCGATTCCGAAGGCGGCGACGAGCGCGAAGACCGCCCGGACGCGGCGCCCGACGTCGACGATTTCCGCGCACTGCTGCAGGCCGAGCTCACGGCCGACACGATCCAGCACTATCTGAATCGCATCAGCGTGAAGCCGCTGCTCACCGTCGAGGAGGAGCAGCGCTATTCGCGTCTGGCCAAGGCCGGCGAATTCGAGGCGCGGCAGGTGATGATCGAGCGCAATCTGCGTCTCGTCGTCAGCATCGCGAAGGGCTATCTGAACCGCGGCGTGCCGCTGCTCGATCTGATCGAGGAAGGCAATCTCGGGCTCATGCATGCGATCGAGAAGTTCGATCCCACGCGCGGCTTCCGTTTCTCGACCTATGCGACCTGGTGGATCCGCCAGAGCATCGAACGCGCGATCATGAACCAGGCGCGCACCGTGCGCCTGCCCGTGCACGTGATCCGCGAACTGAACCAGGTGCTGCGCGCGAAGCGTCACCTCGAAAAAAACTCGATGTCGACGGGCGAAGCGGCCGAGCGCCGCGAAGCCAGCATCGACGACATCGCCTATCTCACCGGCAAGACCGCCGAGGAAGTCACCGACATCCTCGCGCTGAACGAGCACACCGCGTCGCTCGACGCACCGCTCGACCTCGATCCCGCGAGCAGCCTGCTCGACCTGCTGCCGGACGACCAGAGCCAGTCGCCCGACGCCGAAGTGCAGCACCGCGAGCTCGAGACGCTCACGCGCGCGTGGCTGTCGCGTTTGTCCGACAAGCATCGGCACGTCATCGAGCGGCGCTTCGGGCTGAACCATATCGAACCGGCGACGCTCGAGGAGCTCGCTGACGAAATGGGGCTGACGCGCGAGCGTGTGCGGCAGATTCAGCAGGAAGCGCTGGTGCGCCTCAAGCGGTTCTTCGCGTCCAACGGCGTGCGCAAGGACGCCGTTCTGTAACTGATGACACCGATTCTCGTTTTTGACATCGAGACGATTCCCGATGTCGACGGCATTCGCCGTCTCGAAGATTTGCCCGCCACGCTCGACGATGCCGCGGTGGCCGAACATGCGTTCGCCGCGCGCCGCGAGAAGACCGGCAGCGATTTCCTGCCGCATCACCTGCAGCGCGTCGCTGCGATCTCGTGCGTGTTTCGCGACAACAACGGTTTTCGCGTGCGCTCGCTCGGCACGCCGCAGGACAGCGAAGCGACGCTGATCCAGTCGTTTTACCGCGTGATCGAGAAGTACACGCCGCAGCTCGTGTCGTGGAACGGCGGCGGCTTCGATCTGCCGGTGCTGCATTACCGCGCGCTCGTGCACGGCATCGCCGCGACCCGCTACTGGGATCTCGGCGAGGACGACCGCGACTTCAAATGGAACAACTACATCTCGCGCTATCACTCGCGGCATACGGATCTGATGGATCTGCTCGCGATGTATCAGGCGCGCGCGAACGCGCCGCTCGACGCGCTCGCGAAACTGTGCGGCTTTCCCGGCAAGCTCGGCATGGACGGCAGCCAGGTCTGGACGGCCTTCCAGGAAGGGCGCATCGACGAGATCCGCAGCTATTGCGAAACGGACGTCGTCAATACGTATCTGTTGTACTGCCGCTTCCAGCTGATGCGCGGCGGCCTCACGCCGAGCGAGTACGACGACGAGATCCTGCTCGTGAAGAACGCGCTCGCCCAGGAGTCGGCGCCGCACTGGGCCGAGTATCTGGCCGCCTTCGACGCGTAACGCATGCCGGCCCCGATCAGTCGAGCAGTTCCAGCACGATCGGCTGGTGATCCGATGCGCGCACGGCGCCATCGATCTCGCAGCGTGCGAGGCGCGGCAACAGCGTGTCGGTGACGAACGCGAAGTCGCACGCGAGCGGGCCGTCCGACCATTGGGCGGTGTCGTAGACGCCGGCCGTCGGCGGCGGCGTGCGGCCGGGATGCTGCGCAATCCATGCGTCGACGAAGGCCGGCGCGCCGTCGATCGGTTCGAGCATGCGCCGGTATGCGGCGCTGTCGAACGCGCTGTTGAAGTCGCCGCAGAGGATCGCATCGCGCGACTGCGCCGTCGCGACGAACGGGCCCGTGTCGTTTTCCGCCGGCGCCGGCCGGTCCGCATGCGCGCATGCTTCGCGATGCCGCGCGCGTATTGCGTCGACCTGCGCGAGGCGCTGCCGCTCCGAATAGAACTCGAGATGCGTCGTCACGACGCGCAGCGGGCCGGACGCCGTCAGCAGTTCGACATCGAGCGCGACGCGCGGCATCGACGGCGCGTCGGCATCGGCCTGCCACGGCAGCAGCTGGCGCAGCACGCGGCCGACCGGCAGCCGCGTCGCGATCGCGTTGCCGAACTGGCGGCGCGGTGCGCCCGGTTGCGCGGGCGGTAGATCGGCGCCGATTGCATCGACGACCGTATAGCCGGGCAGCAGTGCGGCCAGTTCCGCAAACTGATCGACGCCCGGGCGGCCGGGCAGGGCGTCGAAGCCGCGCGTGATTTCCTGTACACAGAGGACATCGAAGTCGGCGAGTTGGCGCGCCACGGCGATCGTGCGGCGCAGGTCGACGACGCCGTCGGCGTCCCGACCCCATTGGATGTTCCAGTCGATCACGCGCATGATGGAATCTCCCCGCGGCGGATGCCGCTTTCTGCTGCTAGCTTCGTCTACAATCTCGCCTTCTTCAACGTTTGTCAGGAAAAGCTGGTGTCTGAAGCCGTCCCCACTTCTGCGCGCAAATTGAAAAGCGTGCCCGCCGCGCCCGGGAGCGCCCCGGTTCTCGAGATCGAGTCGCTCGACATGGAAGCGCGCGGTGTCGGCCGTGCGACGACCGAGGACGGCGAGCCGGGCAAGGTCATCTTCGTCGAGGGCGCGCTGCCCGGCGAGCGCGTGACCTATTCCAGCTACCGCCGCAAGCCCAGCTACGAGCAGGCGACGGTCGTCGACATCCTGCGACCGAGCGTGATGCGTACGCAGCCGAAGTGCGCGTTCTTCGGCACCTGCGGCGGCTGTTCGATGCAGCATCTCGACATGCGCGCGCAGGTCGCGATCAAGCAGCGCGTGCTCGAGGACAATCTCTGGCATCTCGCGAAGCTGCGCGCGGAGTCGATCTTCGCGCCGATCCACGGCCCGTCGTGGGGCTATCGCTATCGCGCGCGCCTGACCGTGCGCCATGTCGCGAAGAAGGGCGGCGTGCTGGTCGGCTTCCACGAGAAGAAGAGCAGCTACGTGGCCGACATGACGAGCTGCGAGGTGCTGCCGCCGCACGTATCGGCGATGCTTGTGCCGCTGCGCCGGCTCGTCGAGGGGCTGTCGATTCGCGACCGGATGCCGCAGATCGAGCTCGCGGTCGGCTCGCAGGTGACGGCGCTCGTGCTGCGCGTGCTCGAGCCGATCGACGCGAACGACGAAGCGCTGCTGCGCGCGTTTGCGGACGAACACAAGGTGCAGTTCTGGCTGCAGCCGAAGGGGCCGGACACGGTCACGCCGTTCTATCCGCTCGACGTGTCGCTCGACTACACGCTGCCGGAATTCGGCATCCGGATGCCGTTCAAGCCGACCGATTTCACGCAGGTGAACCATCAGATCAACCGCGTGCTGGTCGGCCGCGCGCTGCGTCTGCTCGCGCCGGCCCGCGACGATCGCGTGCTCGATCTGTTCTGCGGGATCGGCAACTTCACGCTGCCGCTCGCGCGGCTCGCGCGCGAGGTGGTGGGCATCGAGGGCAGCGAGACGCTGACCACGCGCGCGCTCGCCAACGCACGCGAGAACGGCGTCGACGGTCATACGACGTTCGCGTGCCGCAACCTGTTCGAGGTGACGGCCGACGACATCCGCGCGCTCGGCGCCTTCGACAAGTTCCTGATCGATCCGCCGCGCGAAGGCGCGCTCGCCGTGTCGAAGGCGCTGGCCGACATCGCGCAGAGCGGCGAGGGCCCGCTGCCGAAGCGGATCGTCTACGTGTCGTGCAATCCGTCGACGCTCGCGCGCGACGCAGGCCTGCTCGTGCATGAAGCCGGCTATCGGCTCAAGGGCGCCGGCGTCGTCAACATGTTCCCGAATACGTCGCACGTCGAATCGATCGCGCTGTTCGAGCGCGACTGAGCGACGCAGGCGGCAGCGGACGTAAAAAAACCGGCCCATGACGGGCCGGTTTTTCATCGGATGCCGCGAACGTCAGTTGCGGTTGCCGCCGAAGATGCCCAGCAGCGCGAGCAGGTTCGTGAACACGTTGTAGAGGTCGAGATAGATCGCGAGCGTGGCGGTGATGTAGTTCGTTTCGCCGCCGTTCACGACGCGCTGGACGTCGAACAACATGTACGCGGAAAAGATCGCGATCGCGAGCACGGAGACGGTCAGCATCAGCGCCGGCAGCTGCAGGAAGATATTCGCGACCGAGGCGAGCAGGATCACGATCACGCCCATGAACAGCCACTTGCCGAGGCCCGAGAAATCGCGCTTGCTGACGGTGGCGATCGTCGCCATCGCGGCGAAGATGATGCCGGTGCCGCCGAACGCGAGCATGATCAGCGACGGCCCGTTCGAGAAGCCGAGGATGAAGCTCAGCAGCCGCGACAGCATCAGGCCCATGAAGAACGTGAAGCCGAGCAGCACGAACACGCCGGCCGCGCTGTTCTTGGTGCGCTCGATCGCGAACATGAAGCCGAACGCGATCGCGAAGAACGCCAACAGGCTCATCATCGGGCTCGTGGCCGCGAACAGCGAGAAGCCCGTCGCGACGCCGACCCACGCACCGAGCACCGTCGGCACCATCGACAGCGCGAGCAGCCAGTACGTGTTCCGCAGCACGCGGTTGCGAACCTCGGCGGTGGTGACGGAGCCGCCTCGGCCGAAATTGTACGGATAGTCGTTCATGGTTTCTCCTAACATTGAACGCAGGGCGTTCGGGGCCGGTTCGGCACACGCGGTGTGCGGCGCAGCAAACCGGAACAGCTATGGCTAAGATACGTTCCGCGCCGCGAGGTTTCAATGGCTGCGCCGCGCAGAACACATCGTTTTGGAACCTTTCGATCGTGTAAGGGTTCAATCGCAATGATACACGGGATCGTGCTACAATAGCGGATTCATTTGAACCTGTAACTTCTTAATTTCTTGGAGTTTTTATGGCAATCGAGCGCACCCTGTCGATCATCAAGCCGGATGCGGTGGCAAAGAACGTGATCGGCCAGATCTACAGCCGTTTCGAAGGCGCCGGCCTGAAGATCGTCGCAGCGCGCATGGCGCATCTGTCGCGTGCAGACGCTGAGAAGTTCTATGCGGTTCACGCGGCGCGTCCGTTCTTCAAGGACCTCGTCGACTTCATGATCTCGGGCCCGGTGATGATCCAGGTTCTGGAAGGCGAAGGCGCGATCCTGAAGAACCGCGACCTGATGGGCGCGACCGATCCGAAGAAGGCGGAAAAGGGCACGATCCGCGCCGACTTCGCGGACAGCATCGACGCGAACGCCGTGCACGGCTCGGACGCACCGGAAACGGCAGCGGTCGAAATCGCGTTCTTCTTCCCGGAAATGAACGTTTACTCGCGCTAAGCCCTGGCTTTTGGCAAGTAGGCAGGATTCAGCGCACGCGGCAAGGCAGCACATCATGACGAGCGAAACTTCCGTCAATCTTCTCGACTTCGACGCCGAGGGTCTTGTCGCGTACTGCGGCAGCCTTGGCGAGAAGCCGTTCCGCGCCAAGCAGTTGCAGCGCTGGATCCACCAGTACAACGCCGGCGATTTCGACGGCATGACCGATCTCGCGAAGTCCCTCAGGGAAAAGCTGAAGGGGCGCGCGTCGATCACGATGCCCGACATCGTCAGCGATCACGTTTCCGCCGACGGCACGCGCAAGTGGCTCGTCGACGTCGGCAACGGCAACGCGGTCGAAACCGTGTTCATCCCCGAGGAAACGCGCGGCACGCTCTGCGTGTCGTCGCAGGCCGGGTGCGCGGTCAACTGCCGCTTCTGTTCGACGGGCAAGCAGGGGTTTTCGCGCAACCTGTCGACGGCCGAGATCATCGGCCAGCTGCGCATGGCCGAATTTGCGCTGCGTGCGTCGCTCGGGCGCGCGCCGGGGCCGAACGGCAAGGCCGAGCGCGTCGTCACGAACGTCGTGATGATGGGCATGGGCGAGCCGCTCCTTAATTACAACGCGGTCGTTCCCGCGATGCGGCTGATGCTCGACGACAACGCGTACGGGCTGTCGCGCCGTCGCGTCACGCTGTCGACTTCGGGCGTGGTGCCGATGATGGACCGTCTCGGCGCCGAACTGCCGGTCGCGCTCGCGGTGTCGCTGCATGCGCCGAACGATGCGCTGCGCGACGAACTCGTGCCGCTGAACAAGAAGCATCCGCTGCGCGAGCTGATGGCTGCGTGCAAGCGTTATCTGAAGGTCGCGCCGCGCGACTTCATTACTTTCGAATATTGCATGCTCGACGGTGTCAACGACACCGAAGCGCATGCGCGCGAACTGCTGGCCGTCACGCGCGACGTGCCGTGCAAGTTCAATCTGATCCCGTTCAACCCGTTCCCGGAGTCGGGCCTCATCCGCTCGAAGCCGGAGCAGATCAAGCGTTTCGCGCAGATCCTGATCGACGCGGGCGTCGTGACGACCGTGCGCAAGACGCGCGGCGACGACATCGACGCCGCATGCGGTCAGCTCGCCGGTGCAGTGAAGGACCGCACGCGCCTGGCGGAACGAACGGGCGCAGGAAAAATCATCGAGGTTCGGGCGGTTTGACGGGGTGACCCGGCCGGGGATGCCCGAACCCGTGGCGGTACAACACGCGAATAGCGATCGTCGCGGCGCACGGCGCCGCGCATGGCATGAACAGTTGCGGGGGCGGCCGGTGGAGCCGGCGCGCCCGCCAGTGAAGAAGAATCGACGCGAGGACAAGGATGAGTGAGCCGCAGCCGTCAAACGGCGCAGAGACGAATGCCGCACAGCCGGCACCGGCGGGACTGGAATCGCTGGTCGCGGTCGGCAGCCGGCTGGCGCAGCTTCGGGAGGCGAAGGGGTGGACGGTCGAGGACGTATCGGCGCGGCTCAAGGTCGCGCCGCCGAAGCTGCGGGCGCTGGAGGCCGGTGATATCAGCCATCTGCCCGGCGTGACGTTCGCACTGGGCGTCGTGCGCAGCTACGCGAAGATGCTCGGCGTCGATCCGGAACCGTTTGCACAGGCGCTGCGTCGCGAGCGCGGTGTGCCGGAGGTCGATCTGTCGATGCCCGCGTCGTCGGGCGCCGATCTGCCGCGCGGCCGCGTGTCGATTCCGCTCGGACACTCGTCGCGTCACCATCCGTGGCTATGGGGAACGGCGCTCGTCGTGGTGGCGGTGATCGCGGTGCTCATGTGGCACACTGGCGGCGATTCGTCGGGCTGGCTCGCGCGCCTGAAGGGTAACGACGCGCAGCAGCACGCCTCGGCCGCAGCGGCGGCGACGGCCTCGCCGGTCGAGGAAGCGTCGGCGGGCGGCGCATCGAACGCGGCGCCCGTTGCCGCCGTGCCGGCCGCCGCATCGGCAGCGCCGGCACCGGCCACACCGGTCGCAACCGCGGCGGCATCGCAGCCGGTCGCGGTCGCCGGCGCGGCCGCATCGGCCGAAGCGGCGAGCGTGGCGGTGGCGCCCGGCCAGTCGACGATCGAACTGAAGGTGAAGCAGGACAGCTGGTTCAGCGTGCGCGACAACCGCGGCAAGGAGCTGTTCTCGGGCCTCGTGCATGCCGGCGAGGCGAAGCAGGTCGCCGGCGACGGCCCGTTCCGCGTGACGATCGGCAACAAGGCGGGCCTCGACGCGATCGCGTTCGACGGAAAACCCGTCGATCCGGCAAAATATTCGGCAGCGCGGGGTAACGTGGCGCGGTTCACGTTGCCCTGATGCCAAGCGCCGTGGCCAGAGGCTGCCGCCGCGTCGGCAGCCGTGGCTGCACGGCGCTTTTTCAATTCGTGCGCCGCCTCGCGGCGCATTCCGCGTAAATGGATCTATCGATGCAATCCGAAGCTCAATCCCCACGCAGCAGTCAGATTTGTTCAACCGAACCGGTATTCGGCGGGCCGGCGCCGCGTCGCGTATCGCATGCGGTCGATGTCCGTTGGGGCGGGCAGCTCGTGACGATTGGCGGCGACGCGCCGGTGCGCGTGCAGTCGATGACGAACACCGACACGGCCGACGCGATCGGCACCGCGATCCAGATCAAGGAACTCGCGAACGCGGGCTCCGAGCTGGTGCGCATCACCGTCAACACGCCGGAGGCCGCGGCCGCCGTGCCGGCGATCCGCGAGCAGCTCGACCGGATGGGCGTGACGGTGCCGCTCGTCGGCGATTTCCATTACAACGGCCATCTGCTGCTGCGCGACTACCCGGGCTGCGCGGAAGCGCTCTCGAAGTACCGGATCAATCCGGGCAACGTCGGTCAGGGCGCGAAGCGCGACACGCAGTTCGCGCAGATGATCGAAGCGGCGATCAAGTACGACAAGCCGGTGCGGATCGGCGTGAACTGGGGCAGCCTCGATCAGGATCTGCTCGCGCGGATGATGGACGAGAATGCCGCGCGCGCGCAGCCGTGGGACGCGCAGAGCGTGATGTACGAGGCGCTGATCCAGTCGGCGATCGGCTCGGCCGAGCGTGCGGTCGAACTGGGCCTCGGGCGCGACCGCATCGTGCTGTCGTGCAAGGTCAGCGGCGTGCAGGATCTGATCGCGGTGTACCGCGAGCTCGCGCGCCGCTGCGGCTTCGCGCTGCACCTCGGCCTCACCGAGGCCGGCATGGGCTCGAAGGGCATCGTCGCGTCGACGGCGGCGCTCGGCGTGCTGCTGCAGGAAGGGATCGGCGACACGATCCGCATTTCGCTGACGCCGGAACCGGGCGCGCCGCGCACGGGCGAAGTGGTGGTCGGCCAGGAAATCCTGCAGACGATGGGCCTGCGCTCGTTCGCGCCGATGGTGATCGCGTGCCCGGGCTGCGGCCGCACGACGAGCACGCTGTTCCAGGAACTGGCGATGCAGATCCAGACGTATCTGCGCGAGCAGATGCCGGTGTGGCGCAAGGAATATCCGGGCGTCGAGAAGATGAACGTCGCGGTGATGGGCTGTATCGTCAACGGCCCGGGCGAGTCGAAGCACGCGAACATCGGCATCAGCCTGCCGGGCTCGGGCGAGAACCCGGCCGCGCCCGTCTTCATCGACGGCGAGAAGGTCAAGACGCTGCGCGGCGAGCGGATCGCCGAGGAATTCCAGCAGATCGTCAGCGACTATGTCGCACGCAATTACGGCCGCGCGGCGGCCACGAACTAATTCGTCCACACACAGATGACTGAACAGAAACGCAAGATCGAGAAGCTCACGGGCGTCAAGGGCATGAACGACATCCTGCCGCAGGATGCCGGCCTGTGGGAGTTCTTCGAGTCCACCGTGAAATCGCTGTTGCGCGCGTACGGCTATCAGAACATCCGCACGCCGATCGTCGAGCATACGCAGCTCTTCACGCGCGGCATCGGTGAGGTCACCGACATCGTCGAGAAGGAGATGTACAGCTTCACCGACGCGCTGAACGGCGAGCACCTGACGATGCGTCCGGAGAACACCGCGGCCGTCGTGCGCGCGGCGATCGAGCACAACATGCTGTACGACGGCCCGAAGCGCCTCTGGTACATCGGGCCGATGTTCCGTCACGAGCGTCCGCAGCGCGGCCGCTATCGGCAGTTCCATCAGGTCGGCGTCGAGGCGCTCGGCTTCGCGGGTCCCGATGCCGATGCCGAGATCATCATGATGTGTCAGCGTCTGTGGGACGACCTCGGGCTGACCGGCATCAAGCTCGAGATCAACTCGCTCGGCCTCGCCGAAGAGCGTGCGGCGCATCGCGTCGAACTGATCAAGTATCTCGAGCAGCACGTCGACGCGCTCGACGAAGATGCGAAGCGTCGTCTGTATACGAACCCGCTGCGCGTGCTCGACACGAAGAATCCGGCGCTGCAGGAAATCGCGCAGAACGCGCCGAAGCTGATCGACTTCCTCGGCGACACGTCGCGTGCGCACTTCGAGGGGCTGCAGCGCCTGCTGCTCGCGAACAACATTCCGTTCAAGATCAATCCGCGGCTCGTGCGCGGCCTCGACTACTACAACCTGACCGTGTTCGAGTGGGTGACCGACAAGCTCGGCGCGCAGGGCACCGTCGCGGCCGGCGGCCGTTACGATCCGCTGATCGAGCAGCTCGGCGGCAAGCCGACGGCTGCGTGCGGCTGGGCGATGGGCATCGAGCGCATTCTCGAGCTGCTGAAGGAAGAGAACCTTGCGCCGGAACAGGAAGGCGTCGACGTGTACGTCGTGCACCAGGGCGACGCGGCGCGCGAGCAGGCCTTCATCGCGGCCGAGCGTCTGCGCGATACGGGCCTCGACGTGATCTTCCACTGCAGCGCCGATGGCGCGCCGGCAAGTTTCAAGTCGCAGATGAAGCGCGCCGATGCGAGCGGCGCCGCATTCGCGGTGATCTTCGGCGAAGAAGAAGTCGCGAACGGCACGGTGGGCGTGAAAGCGCTGCGCGGCACGGGCGGCGACGGGGAAAAGAACGCTCAGCAGACCGTACCGGTCGAAAGCTTGACCGAATTCCTAATCAATGCGATGGTTGCATCCGCCGAAGACGGCGACGACTGATCGCGCTGGCGTTCGCTCGACAAGAAAAGGCCTGAACAGGAAGGAATCGCTCGCCGATGAGTTATCACGACGAACAAGAATCGATTGAAAGTCTGAAAGCGTGGTGGGCCCGCTGGGGCAATCTCACCACGTGGATCGTCCTCGCGGCGCTCGTCGTCGCGGCCGGTTTCAACGGCTGGAAGTACTGGCAGCGCCGCCAGGCCGCCGAAGCGTCGGGGCTGTACGAGCAGGTCCAGAAGGCCGCCGCCGCGAACGACAAGGCGACGATCGCACGCGCGGCTGCCGACATGGAAGACAAGTACGGCCGCACCGCGTATGCACAGATGACGGCGCTGTCGGCCGCGAAGGTGCTGTACGCGGCGGGCGATACGGCCGGCGCGAAGGCGCAGCTGCAGTGGGCGGCCGATCACGCGAAGGACGACGAGTACAAGCAGATCGCGAAGCTGCGCCTTGCGTCGCTGCTGCTCGACGAAAAGGCGTACGACGCAGGGCTCGCGCTGCTGTCGGGCACGCCGATGGACGCATTCAAGGGCCTCGTGGCCGATCGCCGCGGCGATCTGCTCGCCGCGCAAGGCAAGACCGACGACGCGCGCACCGCCTACAAGCTCGCGCTCGACAGCCTGTCGAAGGACGACCAGTCGGCACGCCAGCTCGTGCAGTTCAAGCTGGACGCGCTCGGCGGCTGAATCGCGGTCCCCTCAACCTCTTAACTCTGCTTCGCTAACCGATGAATTTGCTGAAACGTTACGCTGTGCCCGTTGCCTGCGCGGCGGCCGTCATGACATTGGCGGCCTGCTCGTCGTCGAAGGACGCGCGCCGCGTGCCGACGCCGCTCACCGAGTTCAAGCCCGTGATGGACGTGCAACAGGTCTGGAAGGCGAGCGTCGGCAAGGGCGGACGCTATCTGTTCTCGCCGGTGGCCGTCGGCGACGCCGTGTTCGCGGCGGGCGAGAACGGCTCGGTCGAGAAGATCGACGCGAAGACGGGCCAGACGGTCTGGCGCACGAAGCTTGGCTCGGATCTGTCGGCGGGCGTCGGCAGCGACGGCAACCTGACCGCGGTCGGCGCGCTGAAGGGCGGCGTGTTCGTGCTCGGCCCGGACGGCAAGCAATTGTGGAAGACCGCGGTGCAGGGCGAGATCATTTCGCCGCCGCTCGTCGGCAACGGTCTCGTGATCGTGCGCACGATCGACGGCCAGGTGATCGCGTTCAACGCGCAGACGGGCGAGCAGAAGTGGAACTACCGCAACCGCGCGGTGCCGCTCAATCTGCGCGTGTCGGCCGGGATGACGTTCGCGGGCGACGCGGCCGTGCTCGCGGGCTTCCCGGGCGGCGGTCTCGTCGCGATCAACCTGCAGACCGGCGAGCCGTTCTGGCAGACGCCGGTGTCGTTCCCGAAGGGCGTGACCGAAGTCGAGCGGATCAACGACGTCAGCGGCCCGCCGACGCTCGTCGGCGCCGAAACCTGCGCCGTGACGTTCCAGGGTCAGCTCGGCTGCTTCGACGCGAACTCGGGGCGACCGCTCTGGGAAAAGCCGTTCTCGAGCCGCAGCGGCCTCGCGCAGGACGACTCGGTCGTTACCGGCGGCGACGACTGGTCGATCGTCACGGCGTACGACGCGGCGACCGGCAATCCGCTGTGGCATAACGACAAGCTGAAGAGCCGCGACGTCGGCGTGCCCTATCTGCTCGGCCATGCGGTCGTGATTGGCGACTACCAGGGCTACGTGCACTTCCTGTCGCGCGAGGACGGCAGCTTCATCGCGCGGATGAAGACCGACGGCAGCGCGATCACGGCTGCGCCGGTGCTGGCCGGCAACACGCTCGTCGTGCAGACGAAGGACGGCGGCCTGTACGGCTTCCGTCCGCGCTGACGCGCAGCAGGTACGCGCCGCGCGGGCACGCCCGCGCGCAGCGGCGTACGACATGAAGGCGGCCGGTGTTCCCGGCCGCTCGGTATTTGAAAGGCAGTTCGAAACGAAAGACGGACGGCGCGCAGTGCGCGCCCGGCGCGCGCATCCGGCGCGGCGCGAATTCGTGATATTTTCATTCAGCGCAGCCGCCCGCAGCAGCGGGCCTCCCGCTGCTGCGCTTCACCGTAGACAACACAGATGAAACCGGTCATTGCCCTCGTTGGGCGCCCCAATGTGGGGAAATCCACGCTGTTCAACCGGCTCACGCGCTCGCGCGATGCGCTGGTGGCCGACTTGCCGGGCCTCACGCGCGATCGCCATTACGGCGAAGGGCGCGTGGGTGCGCGGCCGTATCTCGTCGTCGACACGGGCGGCTTCGAGCCCGTCGCGAAGGACGGGATCCTGCACGAGATGGCGCGTCAGACGCGGCAGGCCGTCGAGGAAGCCGACGTCGTCGTGTTCATCGTCGACGGCCGCAACGGCCTCGCGCCGCAGGACAAGTCGATCGCCGACTATCTGCGCAAGACGGGCCGGCCGATTTTCCTCGTCGTCAACAAGGCCGAGGGGATGAAGTACACGGCGGTCGCGACCGATTTCTACGAACTCGGGCTCGGCGATCCGCGCGCGATCTCGGCCGCGCACGGCGACGGCGTGACCGACATGATCAACGAGGCGCTGGAAGTCGCGTACGCCGACCAGCCGGAAGAAGAGGACGACAACGATCCGTCGCGCGGCATCAAGATCGCGATCGTCGGCCGGCCGAACGTCGGCAAGTCGACGCTCGTGAACGCGCTGATCGGCGAGGACCGCGTGATCGCGTTCGACATGCCGGGCACGACGCGCGACTCGATCTACGTCGACTTCGAGCGCAACGGCAAGAAATACACGCTGATCGATACGGCCGGCCTGCGTCGCCGCGGCAAGGTGTTCGAGGCGATCGAGAAGTTCTCGGTCGTGAAGACGCTGCAATCGATCTCCGACGCGAACGTCGTCATTCTTCTGCTGGATGCGCAGCAGGACATTTCCGACCAGGACGCGCATATCGCGGGCTTCGTCGTCGAGCAGGGCCGCGCGCTCGTGATCGGTGTGAACAAATGGGACGGGCTCGACGAGCACGCGCGCGAGCGCGCGAAAGCGGATTTGACCCGCAAGCTGAAATTCCTCGATTTCGCGAAGTCGCACTTCATTTCGGCCGCGAAGAAAACGGGCATCGGCGCGCTGATGCGCTCGGTCGACGATGCGTATGCGGCCGCCATGGCGAAGCTGCCGACGCCGAAGCTCACGCGCGCGCTGATCGAGGCCGTAGAATTCCAGCAGCCGCGCCGCCGCGGCCCCGTGCGACCGAAGCTGCGCTACGCGCACCAGGGCGGCCAGAATCCGCCGATCATCGTGATCCACGGCAACGCGCTCGACGCCGTGACGGAAACGTACAAGCGTTACCTGGAGAACCGTTTCCGCGAAACTTTCTCCCTGACCGGCACTCCATTGCGCATAGAGTTCCGTTCGTCGACCAACCCGTACGCGGACAAGGGCTGAAGCACGCCTGATACCCGCTTCCGGCAACGGATCGGCCGCATGGCCGACGCCGGGCGCGGCAGGCAAAATCAGCTATAGTGTAGCGATTGGCGCCGGATCTCTTTTTCTTCGTCGCCAATCCAGATCAACCTGCAAAAAAAGATGGAGTACGCCATGAGCAACAAAGGGCAATTGTTACAAGACCCGTTTTTGAACGCACTGCGCAAGGAGCACGTGCCCGTTTCGATCTATCTCGTCAACGGCATCAAGCTCCAAGGGAACATCGAATCGTTCGACCAGTACGTCGTGTTGCTCCGTAATACGGTGACCCAGATGGTCTACAAGCACGCCATCTCGACGGTCGTGCCGGCGCGCCCGGTGAACTTCCACCCGGACGCGGAAGCCTCGTCCTAACCCATTGCAGCGGCCGGCATCCGGTCGCCGCGAGCGACCGATGCCAGCCGCCTTATCTTGACACCTGACAATTTGATCAACGCAGCGCTCGTCGGCATCGATTTCGGCAAGACCGATTTCGAAGCCAGTCTCGAAGAACTCAGTCTTCTCGCCTCCAGCGCCGGGGCGCATCCCGCCGTCACTCTCACGGGCCGCCGGTCCAGTCCCGATGCCGCGATGTTCATCGGCAGCGGCAAAGCAGACGAATTGCGGCTCGCGTGCGAAGCGCACGACGTCGACATCGTCATCTTCAATCACGCACTCGCGCCGGCTCAGCAGCGCAACCTCGAGCGCGCGCTCAACCGGCGCGTCGTCGATCGCACGAGCCTGATCCTCGACATCTTCGCGCAACGCGCGCGCAGCCACGAAGGCAAGCTGCAGGTCGAGCTCGCGCAGCTGCAATATCTGTCGACGCGGCTGATCCGCGCGTGGACCCACCTCGAGCGCCAAAAGGGCGGTATCGGCCTGCGCGGCCCCGGCGAGACGCAGCTGGAAACCGACCGCCGGCTGATCGGCGAGCGCATCAAGATGCTGAAGTCGCGGCTCGACAAGCTGCGCCGTCAGCACAGCACGCAGCGGCGCCAGCGTGCGCGCAGCGGCACGATGTCGGTGTCGCTCGTCGGCTATACGAACGCCGGCAAGTCGACGCTGTTCAATGCGCTGACGAAAGCGCAGGCCTACGCGGCCGATCAGCTGTTCGCGACGCTCGACACGACGTCGCGGCGCGTCTACCTCGGCGACGAAGTCGGTCAGATCGTCGTGTCCGACACGGTCGGCTTCATCCGCGAGCTGCCTCACCAGCTCGTCGCCGCGTTCCGCGCGACGCTGGAAGAAACGATCCACGCCGATCTGCTGCTGCACGTGGTCGACGCATCGAGCGCGGTGCGGCTCGAGCAGATCGAGCAGGTCAACGGCGTGCTGCACGAGATCGGCGCGGACACGATCCGGCAGGTGCTGGTGTTCAACAAGATCGACGCCGTGCCCGAGCTGGCGGCCCGCGGCGACGCGGTCGAGCGGGACGAGTATGGTAATATTTCGCGCGTCTTTTTGAGCGCACGCACCGGTCAGGGTCTCGACACGTTGCGTGCCGCCATCGCCGAGATCGCCTCCGCGGAACACCTGTCCGGCGCGACGTTACCCAACGACGCGCTCGACGGCGCGCCCGCTGAACCGCACGAAGACCACACGATTTCCGAACACGGGCGCTAACCGGTCCCGGCCGGTTCGCCGGCGTCTAATCTGGTGAACAAACTCTGGTGAACGAATACAACGAGCGGAGTACCTGGCGGCGGATGCGCGCCTTGCTGTCGATCAACGATCCCCGTTGGGGGCGCGGCGAAGGCAATGGCAACGGCGGCTCCCGTCCGCGCGCGAACGAATCGAAGCGTCCGCCCGGCGGCGACGGCGACGGTCCGCCCGATCTCGACGAGATGTGGCGCAATTTCAACCGCCGCCTGAGCGGGCTGTTCGGCGGCAAGGGCGGCAACGGTTTCCGTCCCGATAACGGGCGCGCGGCGCGCATCGGCGTCGGCATCGTGATCGGCGTGCTGATCGCGGTCTATGCCGGCAGCGGCCTGTTCGTCGTCCAGGAAGGTCAGACGGGCGTCGTCCTGCAGCTCGGCAAGCTGGCCGGCACGGTCGGCCAGGGCGTGCACTGGCGTGCGCCGTATCCGTTCGCGTCGCACGAGATCGTCGACACGACGCAGGTGCGCTCGATCGAGATCGGCCGCAACAACGTCGTGCGGCTCGCCAACGTCAAGGAAGCCGCGATGCTCACGCGCGATGCGGACATCGTCGACGTGCGCTTCATCGTCCAGTACCGCATTCGCTCCGCCACCGACTATCTGTTCCGCAGCGTCGATCCCGAACGCAGCGTGTCGCAGGCCGCGCAGGCGGCGGTGCGCGCGATCGTCGGCACGCGCAGCGCGGCCGACCTGCTGAGCCAGGATCGCGACGCGATGCGCGAGCAACTGTCGGCCGCGATTCAGCGCGATCTCGACCGTTATCGGACGGGCCTCGAAGTGACGGCCGTCACGATGCAGCGCGTCGCGGCGCCCGAGCAGACGCAGTCCGCCTATGCGGACGTCGCCAAGGCGCGCGACGAGCGCGAGGCCGCGAAGCGTGCCGCGCAGGCCTACGCGAGCGAGCTGCTGCCGAAGGCGCAGGGCGATGCCGCGAAGCTGATCGACGATGCGAAGGCCTATGCGGAGCGCGTCGTCACCGAAGCGCAAGGCGACGCGGAGCGTTTCACGCAGGTCTACGCCGCGTATTCGAAGGCGCCCGCGGTCGTTCGCGAACGGATGTACGTCGACACGATGCAGGAAATCTATTCGAACGCGACGAAGGTCTTCGTCGGCAACAACGGCAACAACGTCGTCTATCTGCCGCTCGACAAGCTCGTCGAGCAGCAGCGGCAAAACGCCGCGGCGTCGGCCGGCGCGGCGGCGCCCGACGCGGCCTCGGCACCGGCGGCTGCGTCGGGCGCCGTCGCGAGCGCGGCATCGACGCCGGCGGCCGCAGCGGCACCGGGCAGCGATGCGCTGCGATCGCGCGAAGCGTTCCGCAGCCGGTCGCGCGAAGACGATCTGAAGTAACGGGGAGCGCAGAACATGAATCGAATCGTTGCGCTCGTCGTCGCAATCGTGATCCTGGCTTTCGCGGCATCGTCGACCGTGCTGACCGTCGATCCGCGCCATATCGCCGTGCTGTCCGGGCGCGGCGGCGCGGAGCCCGAGCTTGCCGGCCCCGGCGTTCATTTCAAGCTGCCGCCGCCGCTGCAGACGGCCACGCTCGTCGATACGCGGCTGCAGTCGCTGGAATCGCCCGATCCGCTGCAGCTGGCAACCGAAGACAAACACGATCTGCTCGTTTCGTATGCGGCGAAGTACCGGATCAGCGATCCGATGAAGTACTTCACGGCAACCGGCGGCGATCCGGCCGCGGCCGGCGAGCGGCTGGCCGGCGCGCTGAAGGGCGCGCTCGGCGACGCCTTCGGCAAGCATGCGCTCGACGACGCGCTCGGCGCGCAGCGCGCGATCGCCGACGCCGCGCGCGACGCGGTACGGGCGAGCGCGGCAGCGCTCGGCATCGAGCTGGTCGACGTGCAGCTCACGCGCGTCGACTTGCCGGCCGCGCAGACCGATGCGGTCTATCAGCGCATGATCGGCGCGCTGCACGACCAGGCCGCGCAGGTGCGTGCCGACGGAGCAGCCGAGGTCGAGCAGATCAAGGCGGACGCCGAACGCGAGCAGCAGGCGGTGCTCGCGAACGCGTACAAGTCGGCGCAGACGATCAAGGGCGAGGGCGATGCGAAGGCGGCGACGATCGCCGCGGACGCGTTCGGCCGCGATCCGCAGTTCTACGAGTTCTACGCGAGCCTGCAGGCGTACCGGAAGACGTTCAAGCGCAACGACGTCATCGTCGTCGATCCCGACAGCGCGTTCTTCCGTTTCATGCGCAGCCCGACGGGCGGCGCCGCACCGGCGGCGCCTGCTCCCCGCAAACACTGACTCTGGGGCGCCGCGTCGTGCGGCGCCGTCGCCCGCATGGAT
The DNA here is from genome assembly GCF_052683555.1 of Burkholderia sp. BC1. NCBI lineage: Bacteria > Pseudomonadati > Pseudomonadota > Betaproteobacteria > Burkholderiales > Burkholderiaceae > Burkholderia > Burkholderia sp. BC1. Next base: position 23,391 of record NZ_JBQYLP010000015.1, on the reverse strand, counting down.
CTCGCTGCCTCGTTGTTGCTTGCCGTCGCGCTGATGCTGATCATCGAAGGGGCGTTCCCCTTCGTGTTTCCCGTCGCCTGGCGCGACACGTTTCGTAGAATAGCGGAGCGGCCGCCGCATCATATCCGGATCGGCGGGCTGATCGTGATGGCGCTCGGGCTCGTGCTGCTGCTGCTCGCCACCTGATCCCGGACGGCGCACCCGCCGTTCGTTCCCGTCCGATTCCGATTACCGATTCATCCGTCGGCGCGCGTGCCGCGCGCCGTTTCCTGTCGTAGGACCGTACCGATGTCGACCTGGTTACTTCCCGAGAATATCGCCGACGTACTGCCGTCGGAAGCGCGCAAGATCGAGGAGCTGCGCCGCAGGCTGCTCGATCGCTTCCGTTCGTACGGCTATGAGATGGTGATGCCGCCGCTGCTCGAATATCTCGAGTCGCTGCTGACGAGCGGCGGCGCCGATCTGCGCCTGCGTACCTTCAAGCTGGTCGACCAGCTGTCGGGCCGCACGCTCGGCCTGCGCGCCGACATCACGCCGCAGGTCGCGCGCATCGACGCGCATCTGCTGAACCGCCAGGGCGTCACGCGCCTCTGCTATGCGGGGCACGTCATGCATACGCGCCCGCGCGGCCTGCACGCGACGCGCGAGCAGATCCAGATCGGCGCGGAAATCTACGGTCACGCGGGACTAGAAGCCGATCTCGAGATCCAGCAGTTGATGCTCGATGCGTTGCATCTCGCCGGCCTGTCGCGGATCCGCCTCGATCTGTGCCATGCGGGCGTGCTCGCGGCGCTGCTCGCGCGCGATACGCAGGCGGCCGCGCGCGGCGAGGCGCTCTACGACGCGCTGTCGGGCAAGGACGTGCCGTTGCTGAACGAACTGACCGACGATCTCGGCGCCGACACGCGCGCGGCGCTGCGCGCACTGCCGCACCTGTACGGCGACGCGAGCGTGCTCGACGAAGCGCGCCAGCGCCTGCCGGCGCTGCCCGAGATCGCGCGCGCGCTCGACGATCTCGCGCAGCTCGCGGCGCAGGCGAAGGGCGTGGAAGTCGCGATCGACCTGGCCGATCTGCGCGGTTACGCGTACCACAGCGGCGCGATGTTTACCGCGTACATCGACGGCGTGCCGAACGCGATCGCGCGCGGCGGCCGTTACGACCACGTCGGCCAGGCATACGGCCGCGCGCGTCCGGCGACCGGCTTCTCGCTCGACCTGCGCGAGCTCGCGCGGATTTCGCCGGTCGAGGCGCGCGGCACCGCGATTCTGGCGCCGTGGGCGCAGGACGATGCGCTGCGCGCGGCCGTGGCCGCGCTGCGCGACGCCGGCGAGGTCGTGATCCAGGCGCTGCCGGGCCACGATCATGTGCTCGACGAGTTCGCCTGCGACCGTTCGCTCGTCGAGCGCAACGGCGCGTGGGTGGTCGAGCCCCGCTAACAAGGCGTTCGCGAGCGGCAGTCGGCTGCATATCGTTGACGCGAAACGGAAAAATTCGGAATCGCTCGCGAACATAGGTAAAATACGTTTTTAACCAGCTAACGAATCAACATGTCTGCCAGCGCAGTGAACGTGACTCCCGGGCGCAACGTCGTCGTCGTGGGGACTCAATGGGGTGATGAAGGCAAGGGCAAGATCGTCGACTGGCTGACGGACCACGCTCAGGGCGTCGTGCGTTTCCAGGGCGGCCACAACGCCGGCCACACCCTCATCATCGGCGGCAAGAAGACGATCTTGCGCCTCATCCCGTCGGGCATCATGCGCGATGGCGTCGCGTGCTACATCGGCAACGGCGTCGTTCTGTCCCCGGAAGCGCTGTTCAAGGAAATCGGCGAGCTCGAAGAAGCGGGCGTGAACGTGCGCGACCGTCTGTTCATTTCCGAAGCCACGACGCTGATCCTGCCGTATCACATCGCGATCGACCAGGCGCGCGAAGCGCGCAAGGGCGCCGGCAAGATCGGCACGACGGGCCGCGGCATCGGCCCCGCGTACGAAGACAAGGTCGGCCGCCGCGCGCTGCGCGTGCAGGACCTGTTCGACGCGAAGACCTTCGCCGATCGCCTGCGCGAAAACCTCGATTTCCACAACTTCGTGCTGACGCAGTACCTCGGCGGCGCAGCCGTCGATTTCCAGGCGACGCTCGACACGATGCTCGGCTATGCCGACCGCCTGAAGCCGATGGTGGCCGACGTGTCGCGCCGTCTGTACGACGCGAACAACGCGGGCCAGAACCTGCTGTTCGAAGGCGCGCAGGGCACGCTGCTCGACATCGATCACGGCACCTATCCGTTCGTCACGTCGAGCAACTGCGTTGCCGGCGCGGCCGCGGCGGGCGCGGGCGTCGGTCCGCAGAAGCTGAACTACATCCTCGGCATCACGAAGGCATACTGCACGCGCGTCGGCTCGGGTCCGTTCCCGAGCGAGCTGTACGATGCCGATAATCCGAAGCGCCAGGATCAGGTCGGCGTCACGCTCGCGAACGTCGGCAAGGAATTCGGCTCGGTCACCGGCCGTCCGCGCCGCACCGGCTGGCTCGACGCGGCCGCGCTGCGCCGCTCGATCCAGATCAACGGCGTGTCGGGCCTCTGCATGACGAAGCTCGACGTGCTCGACGGTCTCGACGAAGTCCGGCTGTGCGTCGGCTACAAGATCGACGGCAAGGACGCCGACATCCTGCCGCGTGGCGCCGCCGATGTCGCACGCTGCGAACCGGTGTACGAAACGTTCGAAGGCTGGAAGGAAAGCACGGTCGGCATCAAGACGTGGGACGCGCTGCCGGCGAACGCGCAGGCTTACCTGACGCGCGTCCAGGAAGTGGCCGGCGTGCCGATCGACATGGTGTCGACCGGCCCGGACCGCGACGAAACGATCCTGCTCCGCCATCCGTTCAAGGTGTAATTTCCAGATGACGCAGCAAAACACGATCAAGGCGGCCGACCTGATGACGGATCCGCGTAACGACGACAAGAACCTCTGGGTGGGCTGGGACGAATATCACCGGCTCATCGAACTGCTCGCGCTGCAGGTGCACGAGTCGGGCTGGAAGTTCGACCAGATCCTGTGCCTCGCGCGCGGCGGCCTGCGTGTCGGCGATCAGCTTTCGCGCATCTACGACGTGCCGCTCGCGATTCTCGCGACGAGTTCGTATCGCGAAGCGGCCGGCCGCGAGCAGGGCGAGCTCGACATCGCGCAGTACATCACGATGACGCGCGGCAACCTCGCGGGCAACGTGCTGCTCGTCGACGATCTGGTCGACTCGGGCGTCACGCTCGCGCGCGTGCAGGAGCACCTGAAGGAGCGTTATCCGGCCGTCACGGCCGTGCGCTCGGCGGTGCTCTGGTACAAGGGTTGCTCGAAGGTCAAGCCCGACTACCACACGCAGTTCCTGCCGACGAACCCGTGGATCCATCAGCCGTTCGAGGAGTGGGACACCGTGCGTCCGCACAACCTCGAAGCGTGGATCAAGCGCGGTCGCGCGCAGCGCGACGGCGCGGGCGCGTAAGCGCGCCGGTCGATCGACGAAAGCCTCGTACGGCGCCGCTTGCGGCGCCGTTTTCGTTTGCGGGCCGGGCGCCCGCCGTGCAGTCGCGCCGTGCACGCCCGCCGTGCACCCCGATAGGCAGACGGTGCGGCCCCGGCTATGATGGCAGCCCTGCCACAGCTCGCGCCGCAATGCATGTGCGCGATCGGTTACGTGGCTTCGGGGCAACACGGCGGCGCGGTGTTTGCGGGACGCGCGGGTAGAATAGCGCTCGTTTTGTCCGAATCCGGACCCGATTATTACGCTTCATATGAACGATACGACCCACGCGGCCGACGCCGCTCACGCGCCGCACCCGATGCACCAACACTCGCTGCGGGCGCTGGCGATAGCGGCCATCGGCGTGGTGTTCGGCGACATCGGCACGAGCCCGTTGTATTCGCTGAAGGAGGCGTTCAGCCCCGCGCACGGGATTCCGCTCACGGAAAGCTCGATCCTCGGCGTGATCTCGCTGCTGTTCTGGGCGATCATCCTCGTGGTCGGCGTCAAATATCTACTGTTCGTGATGCGGGCCGACAACAACGGCGAGGGCGGCGTGCTCGCGCTGATGGCGCTGTCGCTGCGGCCGCTCGACCCGAAGACGCGTGTCGCGGGTGCGCTGATGGCGCTCGGCATCTTCGGCGCGTGCATGTTCTACGGCGACGCGGTCATCACGCCGGCGATTTCGGTGATGTCGGCGGTCGAGGGTCTCGAGATCGCGACGCCGCATCTGTCGCATCTGGTGCTGCCGATCACGATCGTGATTCTGATCGCGCTGTTCTGGATCCAGCGTCACGGCACGGCAACGGTCGGCAAGCTGTTCGGCCCGATCATGGTGCTGTGGTTCATCGCGATCGCGGCGCTCGGCGTGTACCACATCGTGCGTGCGCCCGGCATCGTCGCGGCGATCAATCCGTACTACGCAGCGTCGTTCATGTCCGAGCACTTGCTGCAGGCCTATGTCGTGCTCGGTTCCGTCGTGCTGGTGCTGACCGGTGCGGAAGCGCTCTATGCGGACATGGGCCACTTCGGCGCGAAGCCGATCCGCCTCGCCGCATACGGGCTCGTGATGCCGTCGCTGGTGCTGAACTACTTCGGGCAGGGCGCGTTGCTGATCCAGAATCCGCGCGCGATCGAAAACCCGTTCTTCCTGCTCGCGCCCGACTGGGCGCTGCTGCCGCTCGTCGTGCTGTCGACCGTCGCGACCGTGATCGCGTCGCAGGCGGTGATCTCCGGCGCCTATTCGCTGACGTCGCAGGCGATCCAGCTCGGCTATGTGCCGCGCATGAAGGTGCTCCACACGTCCGAACTCGCGATCGGCCAGATCTACGTGCCGCTCGTGAACTGGCTGCTGCTGTTCGTGATCCTCTGCATCGTGATCGGCTTCAAGAGCTCCGACAACCTCGCGGCCGCGTACGGGATCGCCGTGACCGCGACGATGGTGATCACGACCGTGCTCGCATGCGTCGTGATGGTGAAGGTGTGGAACTGGAACCGGCTGCTGGTCGGCGCGATCATCGCCGTCTTCCTGACGATCGATCTCGGCTTTTTCGGCGCGAACCTACTGAAGGTCGCGCAGGGCGGCTGGCTGCCGCTCGGCATCGGCGCGCTGCTGTTCTTCCTGCTGATGACCTGGTACAAGGGCCGCCACATCGTCAAGGAGCGCACGGCCGCCGACGGCATTCCGCTCGAACCGTTCCTGCAGGGGCTGCTCGCGCATCCGCCGCACCGCGTGTCGGGCACCGCGATCTATCTGACCGGCAACGACAAGCTCGTGCCCGTGAGCCTGCTGCACAACCTGAAGCACAACAAGGTGCTGCACGAGCGCACGCTGTTCATGACGTTCGTCACGCGCGACATCCCGTACGTGCGCGACGACAAGCGGCTGAGCGCGCGCGACGCGGGCGGCGGCCTGTACATCGTGAAGGCCGAGTACGGGTTCAACGAGACGCCGGACGTGAAGGCCGTGCTCGAAGAGTTCGGCCGCACGCACGACATGACGTTCGAGCTGATGGACACGTCGTTCTTCCTCGCACGCGAGACGGTCGTGCCGACGCAACTGCCCGGCATGTCGATCTGGCGCGAGCGCGTGTTCGCGTGGATGCACCAGAACGCCGCGAAGCCGACCGACTTCTTCGCGATTCCGGCGAACCGCGTCGTCGAGCTCGGCACGAAGATCGAAATCTGAGCGCCAGGTGGCGTGCGCGATCGCGCATGCCGCTTGGCGGCTCGCTTGCCGAGACGCTGCGCCAACAAAAAGCCCGCCTGACGGCGGGCTTTTCTCATTGCGGCGCGATCCGCACGCTCAGCGCTGCTTGAGCTTCGCGAACGCGGCGGCCATCGCGCCGGCCGCTTCGGGTTCGCGCGCGCGGGGCGGGCGGGCGCCGCCGCGCGGGGCGTTGCCGCGCTCCTGCGTGCCGCGCGACGACAGGCCGGGCGCCGCTTCGTCGTCGAGCCGCATCGTCAGCGAGATGCGCTGGCGCTTCACGTCGACGTCGAGCACCTTGACCTTCACGACCTGGCCGGCCTTCACGACTTCGTGCGGATCCTTGATGAACTTCGTCGACATCGCGGATACGTGGACGAGCCCGTCCTGATGGACGCCGATGTCGACGAACGCACCGAATGCGGCGACGTTCGTCACGACGCCTTCGAGCGTCATGCCCGGCACGAGGTCCGACACCTTCTCGACGCCTTCGCGGAACGTCGCGGTCTTGAACTCCGGACGCGGATCGCGGCCGGGCTTCTCGAGCTCGGACAGGATGTCGCGCACCGTCGGCAGGCCGAAACGTTCGTCGACGAATTCGGCGGGCGACAGGCCCGACAGCGCGTCGCGATTGCCGAGCACGTCGTCGATGCGCTTGTTGATCTTCGCGAGGATCCGCTCGACGACCGGATACGCCTCCGGGTGCACCGACGAGCGGTCGAGCGGATTCTCGCCGCCGTTGATCCGCAGGAAGCCGGCGGCCTGCTCGAACGTCTTGTCGCCGAGGCGCGGCACCTTACGCAGGTGCTCGCGCGACGGGAACGGGCCGTTCGCGTCGCGGTAGTCGACGATGTTGCGCGCGAGCGTCGCGTTCAGCCCCGACACGCGCGCGAGCAGCGGCGCCGATGCGGTGTTGGCGTCGACGCCGACCGCGTTCACGCAGTCTTCGACGACCGCGTCGAGCGAGCGCGCGAGCTCGCGCTGATTCACGTCGTGCTGATACTGGCCGACGCCGATTGCCTTCGGCTCGATCTTGACGAGTTCGGCGAGCGGATCCTGCAGCCGGCGCGCGATCGACACGGCGCCGCGCAGCGATACGTCCAGTTCCGGGAATTCCTTGGCCGCGAGTTCGGACGCCGAGTAGACCGACGCGCCGGCTTCCGACACGACGATCTTCTGCAACCGCAGTTCGGGGTGCTTCGCGATCAGTTCGCTCGCGAGCTTGTCGGTTTCGCGCGACGCGGTGCCGTTGCCGATGCTGATCAGTTCGGCCCGCGTCTGCGCGGCGAGGCGCGCGAGCTTCGCGATCGAGCCGTCCCAGTCGCGGCGCGGTTCATGCGGATAGATCGTGTCCGTCGCGAGCAGCTTGCCGGTGCGGTCGACGACGGCGACCTTCACGCCGGTGCGCAAGCCGGGGTCGAGACCGATCACGGCCTTCGGGCCGGCCGGCGCCGCGAGCAGCAGATCCTTCAGGTTGCGCGCGAAGACACGGATCGCCTCGGTTTCGGCCGTTTCGCGCAGCTGCGTCAGCAGCTCGTTCTCGATATGCGGCTGAACCTTCACGCGCCAGCACCAGCGACACACGTCGCTCAGCCATTTGTCGGCCGGGCGATTCTGGTTCGCGATCCCGAAATGGCGCGCGATCATCGCTTCGCCGGGATGCGGCACCTGCGCGTCGAGTTCCTCGCCGAGGCCCAGCCGGATCGTCAGCACGCCGGCGTTGCGGCCGCGGAACAGTGCGAGCGCACGGTGCGACGGCACGGTCTTCAGCGTCTCCGCGTAGTCGTAATAGTCGCGGAACTTCTCGTCTTCTTCGTTTTCCTTGCCCTCGACGACCGCCGACGACACGACGCCGCGATCGTGCAGATAGTCGCGCAGCTTGCCGAGCAGCTCGGCCGTCTCGCCGAACTGTTCGGACAGGATGTCGCGCGCGCCGTCGAGCGCGGCCTTCACGTCCGCGACGCCCTTGTCGGCATCGACGTACGCGGCCGCCTCGGTTTGCGGATCGAGCATCGGATTGGCGAGCAGCGCCTGCGCGAGCGGCTCGAGACCCGCTTCCCGCGCGATCTGGGCGCGCGTGCGGCGCTTCGGCTTGTACGGCAGATAAAGGTCTTCGAGCACCTGTTTGCTGTCGGCCGCATCGATTGCCGCACGCAGTTCGTCGGTCAGCTTGCCCTGTTCCTCGATGCTCGACAGGATCGCCGCGCGGCGATCCTCGAGTTCGCGCAGATACAGGAGGCGCTCTTCGAGCTGGCGCAGTTGCGTGTCGTCCAGGTTGCCGGTCACTTCCTTCCGATACCGGGCAATGAACGGAACGGTCGAGCCTTCGTCGAGAAGTTGCACCGCGGCCGCGACCTGGCGCGGCTGGACGGACAGTTCGGTGGCGATGCGCTGTACGATCTTGAGTGCTACGGTTTCCGTCATGTCGTTGATGAGCTTCTGCCTGCTGAAATCGCGGCGCGGGCCGGCATGCCCGGCGCGGCGGGCTGCATGGCGGGCCCGCCGGACCAGATGCCGCGGGTGAGTGAAGCGGGGCATTTTGCCATAAATGGCAGAGCGTCCAGCCGGGGGTGATAGAATTTGACACATGTCCCGCAGCTTTCCTACGACGTTGCCAACTTCCCGTTTTTCTCTCGTCGCGCTCGGCGCAGCGCTTGCCGCCGCTTTGTCCGTCGGCACGTCCGGCGTGTATGCGCAGGCCTCGGCCGTCGCGGCCGATAGCGCCGCGTCGGCGCCTGCCGCGCCCGGTCTCTCGGACGATTTTGCCGCCCGTCAAAAAGTGCTCGATCAACGTTCCGCGGAAAACGATTATCGTTATGCGGTGGCCGAGCACGATTGCTACAGCCGGTTCTTCGTCAATCACTGCCTGGGCGTCGCACGCGACAAGATGCGCGAGGAGCGCGCGAGCATCCGGCAGGCGCAGCTCGCGCTCGACGACGAGCAGCGCGCGGTGCGTGCGAAGCAGCGCGACGAGCAGATCGCGCTGAAGCAGGCGCAGAACGCGGCGGAGGCGCCGCAGCGCGCCGCGAACGAGGCGGCGAACGCGGCCGCGTTCCGCGACAAGCAGGAGCAGAATGCGCTGAAGCAGGCGCAGCGCGGCGCGGAGGCGCCGCAGCGCGCGGCGAACAAGCAGGCGTACGACCAGAAGCAGGCCGATTTCCAGCGCAAGCTCGACGAGGCGCACGCCCAGGCCGCGCAGAAGGCGCAGGCACGTGCGGAGAACGCGGCGCGCTACGAGCAGAAGCAGAAGGAGGCGGCGCAGCACAAGGCCGAGGTCGAGCAGCGTCAGCGGGAAGCGGCCGAGAAGGCCAAGCAGCAGCAACAGCAGGGGCAGTAACGTGTTGGGTTGATCCGGAAACAGCTCGTGCGCGTCGGCACGCCGGTCGGCGCGTTGCTTCGATGAGGAGGCGTATATGCAAAACCGTCACGCGGAACAGCAGCAGGAATTGCACAACCGTTTGGCTGCATTGCAGGAACAGCACCAGCAGCTCGCTCGCGAGATCGAACTGAAGGAAGGCCGCTCCGATATCGACGACCTCACGTTGCACAGGCTGAAGAAGGAAAAGCTGCTGGCCAAAGACAAGATCATCATGCTGCAATCGCAGCTCGAACCGGATAAGCGCGCCTGAGCGCGGCCTGGCAAGCGCCGGCGCCGCCCGGGCGCTGGATACAGGAACGCTTGCCTTGAATTCACCGCTTGAAGCCACCCCCGATGCCCGGCGCGACGCGTCGCCCGGGCGCGTTCGTGCGTCCGAAGGCACCTTCGAACTGAGCCGCAAGCGCGTCGACGAACTCGACGCGATTTTCGGCGAAGGCGGGTTGCTGGCGCGCGCGCTCGACGGCTATCGTCCGCGCGCATCGCAGATCGAGATGGCGCGTGCGGTCGCGTCCGCGATGGAGGCGTCCGCGCGCCGGATGCCGGAGCCGGAAATCTTCGAAGCGCGCAAGCGGCCGGCGCGCCGGCTCGGCGAAACGGGCGGCGGGGGCGGCGCGGGCGGTGCCGCCGACGCCGGCGCGAGCGACGCCGCGAACGAAGCCGACGCCGATGCCGGCGACAACACGCTGATCGTCGAGGCCGGCACCGGCACGGGCAAGACCTATGCGTATCTCGTCCCGGCGATGCTGTGGGGCGGCAAGGTGATCGTGTCGACCGGCACGAAGCATCTGCAGGACCAGCTTTTCCTGCGCGACATTCCGACCGTGCGCAATGCGCTCGCCGTGCCGGTGACGGTCGCGATGCTGAAGGGCCGCGCGAACTACCTGTGCCACTACTATCTGCAGCGCACCGCGGACAACGGCCGCCTGCCGTCGCGGCAGGACACCGCGTATCTGCAGGAGATCGTCCGTTTCGCGAAGATCACGAAAAGCGGCGACAAGGCCGAGCTCGCGAGCGTGCCGGAGACGGCGCCCGTATGGTCGATGGTCACGTCGACGCGCGACAACTGCCTCGGCCAGGAGTGTCCGCACTACAAGGAATGCTTCGTGATGCAGGCGCGGCGCGAAGCACAGCAGGCCGACATCGTCGTCGTCAACCACCACCTGTTCTTCGCGGACATCATGCTGCGCGACACCGGCATGGCCGAGCTGCTGCCGAATGCGAACACGGTGATCTTCGACGAAGCGCATCAGCTGCCGGAGACGGCGACGCTGTTTTTCGGCGAGACGCTGTCGACGACGCAGATTCTCGAACTCGCGCGCGATACGGTCGCCGAGGGCCTCAGTCACGCGCGCGACGCCGTCGAATGGGTGAAGCTCGGCGGCGCGCTCGAACGCGCGGCGCGCGACGTGCGGCTCGCGTTCGCCGACGATCAGATCGTGCGGATGTCGCTCGCGCAACTCGGCGACGATCATCCGCTGTTCGCCGCGCTCGATGCGCTCGAAGCGGCGCTCGACGCGCTGGCTTCGGCGCTCGCGAGTCAGGCCGAACGCGCGGAATCGCTCGGCGCGTGCCTGCGGCGCGCGCGCGAGCTGCAGGATCTGCTCGCGGGCTGGGTCGCGCCCGGCGCGGCCGAGGCCGCTGCACAGGCCGATGCGGCCGCCGCCGGCGACGCGGCAGCCGCGGCCGGCGATCCGAACGAGAAGGTGCGCTGGGTCGAGGTGTTCGCGCATACGGTGCAATTGCACGAAACGCCGCTGTCGGTCGCGCCGATCTTCGCGAAGCAGCGCGCGGGCGTGCCGCGCGCGTGGATCTTCACGTCGGCGACGCTGTCGGTGCGCGGCGACTTCACGCACTACGCGGCGCAGATGGGCCTGAGCTCGCGCCGTTCGATGACGCTCGCGAGCCCGTTCGACTACCAGACGCAGGGGCTGCTGTACGTGCCGCGCAATTTGCCGCAGCCGTCGTCGCCGGCGTTTACCGACGCCGTGTTCGATGCGGCGCTGCCGGCGATCGAGGCCGCGGGCGGCGGCGTGTTCATGCTGTGCACGACCTTGCGTGCGGTCGACCGGATCGCCTCGAAACTGCGCGACGTGATCGAATCGCGCGGCTGGAACACGCCGCTGCTCGTGCAGGGCGATGCGAGCCGGACCGAACTGCTCGACCGCTTCCGTGCGTACGGCAATGCGATCCTCGTCGGCAGCCAGAGCTTCTGGGAAGGCGTCGACGTGCGCGGCGACGCGCTGTCGCTCGTCGTGATCGACAAGCTGCCGTTCGCGCCGCCCGACGATCCCGTGCTGGCCGCGCGGCTCGACGCGCTCGCGAAGAAGGGCTTGAGCCCGTTCGCCGTGCATCAGTTGCCACAGGCCGTCATCACGCTGAAGCAGGGCGCCGGGCGGCTGATCCGTGCGGAGACCGATCGCGGCGTGCTGATGATCTGCGACACGCGGCTCGTCGACAAGCCGTACGGCCGCCGGATCTGGCAGAGCCTGCCGCCGTTCAAGCGCACGCGCGAAATCGCGGTCGTGCAGGACTTCTTCGACGAGCAGCGCGCCGCGCGTCGCGCCTGACGGCAAGGGCGGCGTGTGCGGCCGCCGCCGGTCGCATCGCCGGCGGTCCGCGTCTCGCAGCAATGAAAAACCCGGCTCGCAGGCCGGGTTTTTCTATGGCTGCCGCGTTCGCGCGGCATGCGGCATCGCTCAGAACTGCCACCACGACTTCTTCGTGCCGGGACGCGCGCGGCCCGTGATGTACGGGCTGTCCGGGAACGTGCCCGCGAGCACGCGCTTCGTGTCTTCGGCGAGCTGCGGCTGATTCAGCTTTTGGTACGACAGGACCATGATGTGCAGCGCGTCCTCGATGGCCGGCGCGCCCTTGTAGTCCTTGATCGCGAGCTGGGCGCGGTTGATGGCCGCGACATACGCGCCGCGCCGATAGTAGTAGTCGGCCGCATGCACTTCGTGCGATGCGAGCGCGTTCACGATGTAGCGCATCCGTGCCGCTGCGTCCGGCGCGTACTTGCTCTTCGGATAGCGGTCGACGACGACCTTGAACGCGTCGTAGGACTCGCGCAGCGCCTGCGGGTCGCGCTCGCTCATGTCCTGCCCGGAGAAGCGGCCGAACAGCCCGAGATCGTCGTTGAAGTGGATCATCCCCTTCAGGTAGTACGCGTAGGCGATGTCGGGATGATCGGGATGGAGCTGGATGAAGCGGTCGACGGCCTGGTCGGCGGCGGCCGGTTCGTTGTCCTTCCAGTTGCAGTACGCGACGTTGATCTGCGCCTGCTGCGCGAAATGGCCGAACGGATCGCGACCTTGCAGCGCCTCGAAATATTTCGCGCACTTGCCCCAGTCGCCGCCGGACAGGGCGTCCTGGGCCTCTGAGTATAATTTGTTGTTCGACCAGGTAGCCGTCTCGTCCTGCTTCTGCGGCAAGCCGTGGCAGCCGGCGATGAGGGCCGCGGCCGCTACCGCCGCAGCCCGGGCGGCGACGGTTTTAGCCGTGCGTTTGGTCGAATTCGTCATGCTCGCATGTCCTAGCTTCAAGTCTCGGTGACCCAGTCTAAATGACCCGTTCAAGTTCGCAGAATGCCCGCTCGGGCACGTCAAATCGCGAAGATTATAGCCCAAGCGATCGGCCCGCCGACGCTGCCCTCGGGGATTCCCTCGACGACGATCTGATCGGCGACGCGTTGCAGCCGCCTGTTGCGCCGTCCGGCGGCAGCGACGATGCGCCGCGCGTCGTCGAAGTGCCCGCGTCGCTCGCGGGCGAGCGCCTCGACAAGGCGCTTGCCCAGTTGTTTCCCGAATTCTCGCGCAGCCGGCTGCAGAGCTGGATCGATGCGCAGCGCGTGCGCGTCGACGGCGCGCCGGCGAAGATCCGCCAGCCGGTGCCGCTCGGCGCGACGATCGAGCTCGTGCCCGATCTGCTGCCCGAACAGCTTGCGTTCGCACCCGAGCCGGTGCCGCTCGACATCGTCTACGAAGACGACGCGCTCGTCGTCATCAACAAGCCGGCCGGGCTCGTCGTGCATCCGGCGGCCGGCAACTGGAGCGGCACGATCCTGAACGGGCTGCTGCATCGCTACGGCGACGCCGCGGCCGGCCTGCCGCGCGCGGGCATCGTGCATCGGCTCGACAAGGAGACGTCCGGCCTGATGGTGGTCGCGCGCACGCTGGCCGCGCAGACCGATCTCGTGCGCCAGCTGCAGGCGCGCACGGTCAAGCGCCGCTATTTCGCGCTCGTGTGGGGTGCGATGCCCGACGAAGGGACGATCGACGCGCCGATCGGGCGCGATCCGCGCGAACGCACGCGCATGGCCGTCGTCACCGGCGCGTCGGGCAAGCCGGCGCGCACGCATTTCCGCACGGTTGACACATGCCTGTGGCAACGTCAGCCGGTGTCGGCGATCCAGTGCGATCTCGAAACGGGCCGCACGCATCAGATCCGCGTGCATTGTTCGCATGTCGGGCATCCGCTGCTCGGCGATCCGGTCTACGGACGCGCGCGCGGCAAGCGCTCGGTCGCACCGCTGCCGGGCGGCTTCGCACGGCAGGCGCTGCATGCATGGCGGCTCGGGCTCGTGCATCCGGTCACGGGCAGTGCGATGCAGTGGCGCTGTCCGCTGCCCGACGACATGACCGCGCTCGTCGAGGCGCTCGGTTTCGGGCAGAACGACGAGGAGTTCGACGATGACGGCATCGACGACGACGATTTCGGCGGCGATTATCACGACGACGTGTCCTATCCGGACGACGAGAGGGAGTAAAGCCGATGACGAACCCCACGCCGCTGAGCTGGCGGGACTGCGTGCTGCCGGACTGGCAGGTGTCGCCGCGCGTGCGCGCATTGATCACGACGCGCGACGGCGGCGTCAGCGAAGGGCCGTACGGCCGCTGGCAGGACGGCGCCGCGCTGCCGGGCGGCATGAATCTCGGCCTGCATACGGGCGACGATCCCGCGCATGTCGCGCAGAACCGCGCGCGACTGCTCGCGCTGACCGGGCAGCCGCGCGCCGCGTGGCTCGAGCAGGTGCACGGCGCGCAGATCGTGCGCGCGGACGAAGTGATCGCGTCGGCCGGCGACGGCGCGACGCCGGTGCAGGCCGACGCAAGCGTCACCGATCGCGCGGGCGCGGTGTGCGTCGTGATGGTGGCCGACTGCCTGCCCGTGTTGCTGTGCGATGCGCACGGCCGCGCGGTGGGCGCCGCCCATGCGGGCTGGCGCGGGCTCGCGGCCGGCATCGTCGAGCAGACGGCCGCGCGCGTCGCGGCGCTGGCCGGCGGCGCGGCGGCCGACGTCCATGCGTTTCTCGGCCCGGCGATCGGGCCGCGCGCGTTCGAAGTCGGTGCGGACGTGCGCGACGCGTTTCTCGACACGGCCACGCAGTCGGAGCATGATGAAACCCGTCGTGCGTTCGTCGCGATCGACGGCGCGCCGGGCAAGTATCTGGCCGATCTGTACGCGCTTGCGCGCGTGCGTGTCGCGCGGGCCGGCGTCGTGCACGTGAGCGGCGGCGACGCATGCACGCTCACCGAGCGCGCGCGTTTCTATTCGTATCGCCGCGACCGCGTGACGGGCAGGATGGCCGCGGCGATCTGGCTGGCCGATTGACCGATGCGTGCGCAGCTGGTTTGCTGCGCCGCGCAATCGATTTATCTCGATATTGATGCGGCAATGGTGGGCAGTATGCTTGACCGATTGAAAAATCCGGGAGTCGCGTTGGACAAAATGTTTTATGTTTCCCCGAAACCCTTGTCCTGCCTGTTTTCCGCCGATTATTGCGGTGTTCGAATGTTCGGTGGTTTGACGCACGGCTTCACATGGGGAAAACGATAATGATAAAAATACCGCACTGCGGCAGAATCTGGAGACGCCTCTCCAGGGCATGACGGCCCGGCTCGCAGCCGGCATGCCGCGCGCGAGCAGGATTTCGCGATTGACGCTCACGAATCACCGGTAAGGCAGGTAATGACAGCATCGAAAAATTCGTCGACGTCCGCTGCGGCGGGCACTTCCGCGGGCAATACGGGATTCGGTTCCGCCGCGCAGCCGATGCAGCAGATGTTCGAAGCTTGGCTGAACGCATGGCGCGATTTTGCCGATCCGGCGCGTGCCGCGACTGCGTCGCCCGCCGTCAATCCGTTCGCTTCGTTCCAGTTTCCGAAGTCGTTCCCGTTCCAGATGCCGTCGATGCCCGATTTCGGCGCGATGGCATCGCCGTTCGCGGGCCTCACGCTGCCGGTCGCGGCGATTCCGCCCGAGCGCCTGCAGAAGCTTCAGGCCGACTATGCGCGCGACTGCGTCGCGCTGATGCAGCAGGCGGCCGCAGCGAAGCTCGAGGCTCCCGAGCTGAAGGATCGGCGCTTCAGCGGCGACGCATGGAAGGCATCGCCGGCCCATGCATTCGCGGCCGCGTGGTATCTGCTCAACGCACGCTATCTGCAGGAACTCGCCGACGCGCTCGAGACCGATCCGAAAACGCGCGAGCGCATCCGTTTCGCCGTGCAGCAGTGGACGGCCGCCGCCGCGCCGAGCAACTTCCTCGCGCTGAATCCCGATGCGCAGAAGTCGATTCTCGAAACGCAGGGCGAAAGCCTGCGGCAGGGGATGATGAACCTGCTGGGCGATCTGCAGCGCGGCAAGATTTCGCAGACCGACGAATCGCAGTTCGTCGTCGGCAAGAACCTCGGGTGCACGGAAGGCGCGGTCGTCTACGAGAACGACCTGATCCAGCTGATCCAGTACACGCCGAAGACCGCGAAGGTGTTCGAGCGGCCGCTGCTGATCGTGCCGCCGTGCATCAACAAGTTCTACATCCTCGATCTGCAGCCCGAGAACTCGCTCGTCGCGCACGCGGTGTCGAGCGGCCATCAGGTGTTTCTCGTGTCGTGGCGCAATGCCGATGCGTCGGTCGCGCACAAGACGTGGGACGACTACATGAACGAAGGGCTGCTCGCCGCGATCGACGCGGTGCAGCAGGTGAGCGGACGCGAACAGATCAATACGCTCGGCTTCTGCGTGGGCGGCACGATGCTCGCGACCGCGCTCGCGGTGCTCGCCGCGCGCGGCGAACATCCGGCCGCGTCGATGACGCTGCTCACCGCGATGCTCGACTTCTCCGATACGGGCGTGCTCGACGTGTTCGTCGACGAGGCGCACGTGCAGATGTGCGAGCAGACGATCGGCGGCAAGAACGGGACGCCGCCCGGGTTGATGCGCGGCGTCGAGTTCGCGAACACGTTCTCGTTCCTGCGCCCGAACGATCTCGTCTGGAACTACGTCGTCGACAACTACCTGAAGGGCCGCACGCCGGCGCCGTTCGACCTGCTGTACTGGAACAGCGATTCGACGAGCCTGCCGGGGCCGATGTACGCGTGGTACCTGCGCAATACGTATCTCGAGAACAAGCTGCGCGAGCCGGGCGCGCTGACCGTCTGCGGCGAGCCGGTCGATCTGTCGCGCATCGACGTGCCGACCTTCATCTACGGGTCGCGCGAGGATCACATCGTGCCGTGGCAAACGGCCTATGCGTCGACGTCGATCCTCACGGGGCCGCTGAAGTTCGTGCTCGGCGCCTCGGGCCACATCGCCGGCGTGATCAATCCGCCCGCGAAGAAAAAGCGCAGCTATTGGGTCAACGACGACGACCTGCCGAGCGCCGCCGACGACTGGTTCGCCGGCGCGACCGAGCATCCGGGCAGCTGGTGGACGACCTGGATCGAATGGCTCGACCAGTACGGCGGCCGCAAGGTGGCAGCGCCGGCCGAGCTCGGCTCCGCGCAATTCCCGGTGATCGAACCGGCACCCGGCCGTTACGTATTGCAGCGCGATTGACGAAAGCCGGACAGCGGCGCACGCTGTCCGACGCACCGCAGTTTTTTTAACAGGGTCGGCAGCGACGCGCCGTGTCGCGCGGGCTCGGAGGAATGGAAAATGACGGACGTAGTGATCGTATCGGCCGCGCGGACCGCGGTCGGCAAATTCGGCGGCTCGCTGGCGAAGGTGGCGGCGCCCGAACTGGGCGCGACGGTGATCCGCGCGGTGCTGGAGCGCGCGGGCGTGAAGCCGGACCAGGTCAGCGAAGTGATCATGGGGCAGGTGCTGACCGCGGGTTCGGGCCAGAACCCGGCGCGCCAGTCGCTGATCAAGGCCGGACTGCCGAGCGCGGTGCCGGGGATGACGATCAACAAGGTGTGCGGCTCGGGGCTGAAGGCCGTGATGCTGGCTGCGAACGCGATCGTCGCGGGCGACGCGGAGATCGTCGTGGCGGGCGGGCAGGAGAACATGAGCGCGGCGCCGCACGTGCTGCCGGGCTCGCGCGACGGGTTCCGGATGGGCGACGCGAAGCTGGTCGACACGATGATCGTCGACGGCCTCTGGGACGTGTACAACCAGTACCACATGGGCATCACGGCGGAGAACGTCGCGAAGGAATACGGCATCACGCGCGAAGAGCAGGACGCGTTCGCGGCGCTGTCGCAGAACAAGGCCGAAGCGGCGCAAAAGGCGGGGCGCTTCAATGACGAGATCGTGCCGGTGTCGATTCCGCAGCGCAAGGGCGAGCCGCTGCAGTTCGCGACCGACGAGTTCGTGCGTCACGGCGTGACGGCGGAGTCGCTCGCGGGGCTGAAGCCGGCGTTCGCGAAGGACGGCACGGTGACGGCGGCCAACGCGTCGGGCATCAACGACGGCGCGGCGGCGGTGCTCGTGATGTCGGCGCAGAAGGCCCAGGCGCTGGGCCTGACGCCGCTCGCGCGGATCAAGGCGTATGCGAACGCGGGCGTGGATCCGAGCGTGATGGGGATGGGCCCGGTGCCGGCGTCGCGTCGATGCCTGGAGCGTGCGGGCTGGACGCCGGGCGATCTGGATCTGATGGAGATCAACGAGGCGTTTGCGGCGCAGGCGCTGGCCGTGCACAAGCAGATGGGCTGGGACACGTCGAAGGTGAACGTGAACGGCGGGGCGATCGCGATCGGTCACCCGATCGGCGCATCGGGCTGCCGGATCCTGGTGACGCTGCTGCACGAGATGGTCAAGCGCGATGCGAAGCGCGGGCTCGCGTCGCTCTGCATCGGCGGCGGGATGGGCGTCGCGCTGGCGGTCGAACGTCCGTAACGGGCGAACCGTATCCCGGCGCCGGCCGGCCCAGCATCGGCCGGCGCCGTGTGAAGTCGGAGGGCGCTTCGGCGGCCCTCGAAACCCAAAAATGGAGTGAGATTTATGTCTCAGCGAATTGCGTACGTAACGGGCGGGATGGGCGGCATCGGCACCAGCATCTGCCAGCGTCTGTCGAAAGACGGCTTCAAGGTGGTCGCAGGCTGCGGCCCGAACTCGCCGCGCCGCGTGAAGTGGCTCGAGGAGCAGAAGGCGCTCGGGTTCGACTTCATCGCGTCGGAAGGCAACGTCGGCGACTGGGACTCCACGAAGGCGGCATTCGACAAGGTCAAGGCCGAAGTCGGCGAAATCGACGTGCTGGTGAACAATGCGGGCATTACGCGCGACGTCGTGTTCCGCAAGATGACGCACGAAGACTGGACTGCCGTCATCGATACCAACCTGACGAGCCTGTTCAACGTGACGAAACAGGTGATCGACGGGATGGTCGAGCGTGGCTGGGGCCGCATTATCAACATTTCGTCGGTGAACGGCCAGAAGGGGCAATTCGGCCAGACCAACTACTCGACCGCAAAGGCCGGCATTCACGGCTTCACGATGGCGCTCGCGCAGGAAGTCGCGACGAAGGGCGTGACCGTCAACACCGTGTCGCCCGGTTATATCGGCACCGACATGGTGAAGGCGATCCGCCCCGACGTGCTCGAGAAGATCGTGGCGACGATTCCGGTGCGCCGTCTCGGCACGCCGGAGGAAATCGGCTCGATCGTCGCGTGGCTCGCGTCGAACGATTCCGGCTTCGCGACGGGCGCCGACTTCTCGCTGAACGGCGGCCTGCACATGGGCTGAACCCGCGGGCTGCGCGGATCGAACAGCGCGCGGCCCCGGGCTTTCCGAAGCGCCCCGCCACCCGGTTCCGGGCGGCGGGGATTCGTCACTTGCGCTACGCTGCACTCAAAGGCGTTACATGACTACTACAAAGAAGACGGCCGAGCGGCTCATCAAGAAATATCCGAACCGCCGGCTCTACGATACCGAGACGAGCACGTACATCACGCTTACCGACGTGAAGCAACTCGTGCTGGACCAGGAGGATTTCAAGGTCGTCGATGCGAAGTCGAACGAAGACCTGACGCGCAGCATCCTGCTGCAGATCATCCTCGAGGAGGAAAGCGGCGGCGTCCCGATGTTCTCGTCGTCGATGCTGTCGCAGATCATCCGTTTCTACGGACACGCGATGCAGGGCATGATGGGCACGTACCTGGAAAAGAACATCCAGGCGTTCATCGACATCCAGCACAAGCTCGCGGATCAGTCGAAGAACCTGTACGAAAACAACGCGATGAATCCCGAGATCTGGTCGCAGTTCATGAACATGCAGGCGCCGATGATGCAGGGGATGATGACCAGCTACATCGAGCAGTCGAAGAACATGTTCGTGCAGATGCAGGAACAGATGCAGAACCAGGCGAAGTCGATGTTCGCGACGTTCCCGTTCAAGCAGCCGGGCGCATCGGAGCCCGAGAAGAAGTAACGCGCGTACGCGGCTGGCCGGCTAGCCGCGGCGGCAAGCGCCGCCGAACGGCCGGCGCCGCGACGTGCGGCACGCGTGCAGCGTCGGCGCCGCGGCACGCCGCCGGCCCGCGGGCGCGCTCTCAGTACGCGGGATCGAGGTCCTGATCGTCGCCCGGCGGCAGGTCGAGCACCAGCTTGACGGCGCTGAAGTTCGCCTTCAGCGAGAACACGCGGCCGATCACGAGAAACGTCTGCGGCGAATGCTCGAGCTCGACGAAATCGCCCGGCTGCGGCAGGTGCGCGCTCTGATCGTACGAAAAGCTCGTGCTGGTTTGCTCGCCGATGGCTTCCGCGGCCTGGTCGGTGAACTCGATCGTGATGTGGGTTGTCATGCAGGGTTCCGTCGCTGTTGCGTTGCAGGGATGAAGGTCTCGATTTTCGCATAGCGGCGGGGTGCGGTCGGGCCGTTTCGTTGGCGAATTCGCGCGGTGCGCGGGCAGGGCCGGCGCCGGGCCGCTCCGGCGCGGCAGCGTCCGTTGCCGAAAGGGCCGCATCGCTGCACGCATTCGCGGCCGGTTTTGGCTCGGCGAACCTAAATGGCTGTAAACTCACGGTTTTGCTGCCACGCCCCCACACTCCCGATGTCTCAATCCCCCAAAGTCGGCTTCGTTTCCCTCGGCTGCCCGAAAGCGCTCGTCGACTCCGAACAGATCATCACCCAGCTGCGCGCCGAAGGCTATGAAATCTCCGGCACCTACGACGGCGCCGACCTCGTCGTCGTCAACACGTGCGGCTTCATCGACGAAGCCGTGCAGGAAAGCCTCGACGCGATCGGCGAAGCGCTGACCGAGAACGGCAAGGTGATCGTCACCGGCTGTCTCGGCGCGAAGAAGAGCGCGAGCGGCTCGGGCCTGATCGAGGAAGTGCACCCGAAGGTGCTCGCCGTCACGGGCCCGCATGCGGTCGGCGAAGTGATGCAGGCCGTGCACTCGCACCTGCCGAAGCCGCACGATCCGTTCGTCGATCTCGTGCCGCCGGCCGGCATCAAGCTCACGCCGCGTCACTATGCGTACCTGAAGATTTCCGAAGGCTGCAACCACCGCTGCACGTTCTGCATCATCCCGTCGATGCGCGGCGATCTGGTGTCGCGTCCCGTCGCCGAAGTGATGCTCGAGGCGGAAAACCTGTTCAAGTCCGGCGTGAAGGAACTGCTCGTGATCTCGCAGGACACGAGCGCGTACGGCGTCGACGTCAAATACCGCACGGGCTTCTGGAACGGCAAGCCGATCAAGACGCGCATGACCGATCTCGTCGCCGCGCTCGGCGAACTCGCCGCGCAGTACGGCGCGTGGGTGCGTCTGCATTACGTGTATCCGTATCCGAGCGTCGACGAAGTGATTCCGCTGATGGCCGAAGGTCCGTTCAAGGGCCACGTGCTGCCGTATCTCGACGTGCCGTTCCAGCACGCGCATCCGGAAGTGCTGAAGCGGATGAAGCGTCCGGCGAATGCCGAGAAGGTGCTCGAGCGCGTGCAGAAGTGGCGCGAGATCTGCCCGGATCTGACGATCCGCAGCACGTTCATCGCGGGCTTTCCGGGCGAGACGGAAGAACAGTTCGAAACGTTGCTCGACTTCATCCGCGAGGCGGAACTCGATCGCGTCGGCTGCTTCGCGTATTCGCCGGTCGAAGGCGCGAGTGCGAACGAACTCGACGGCGCGCTGCCGGACGACGTCCGCGAGGAACGTCGCGCGCGCTTCATGGAAGTCGCCGAGGAAGTGTCGGCCCGGCGCATCGCGCGCAAGGTCGGCAAGACGCTCAAGGTGCTGATCGACGAAGGCGGGATCGGACGCACGGCGGCCGATGCGCCGGAGATCGACGGCGTCGTCTATGTCGAGCCGGCGACCAAGGCATCGAAGCGCTACAAGGTCGGCGATTTCGTGTCGGTGAAGATCACCGGCGCGGACGGCCACGACCTGTGGGGCGAGGTGTAAGCGATGAGCGCCGCGTTTCCGGAGATCCTCGCGCTCGGCGAGGCGATGATCGAGTTCAACCAGGCGCAGCCCGGCCGTGCCGAGTTCCTGCAGGGCTTCGGCGGCGACACGTCGAACTTCTGCGTCGCGGCCGCGCGCCAGGGCGCGTCGACGGGCTTCGTGTCGGCCGTCGGCGACGATCCGTTCGGCCGGCTGCTCGGCGAACTGTGGGGCACCGAAGGCGTCGACACGCGCTTCGTGCGCATCGACCCTGGCGCACCGACGGGCGTCTATTTCGTCACGCACGGCGCGGACGGCCATCGGTTCGATTATCTGCGCGCCGGTTCGGCCGCGAGCCGCTACGCGCCGGCCGACCTGCCGCTCGATGCGCTGGCCGCCGCGAAGGCCGTGCATCTGTCGGGGATCAGTCTCGCGATCAGCACGAGCGCGTGCGATGCCGCGTTCGCGGCGATCGATCATGCGCGCGCGCATCGCGCGAAGGTCAGTTTCGACACGAATCTGCGTCTGAAACTGTGGCCGCTGCCGCGCGCGCGTGCGGTGATGCGCGAGGCGTTGCGCCACACCGATATCTGTCTGCCGAGCTGGGACGACGTGACGGCGCTGACCGGCGCGAACGATCGCGACGCGATCGTCGACGCGATGCTCGAACACGGGCCGCAGATCGTCGCGCTGAAGCTCGGCAAGGAAGGCGCCTACGTCGCGACGCCGCAGGAGCGGCGCGTGGTGCCGGGTTTCGCGGTCGAGGCCGTCGATGCGACCGGTGCGGGCGACTGCTTCGGCGGCGCGTTCGTCGCGCGGATCGTCGCCGGCGACGATCCGTTTGCGGCCGCACGCTATGCGAACGCGGCCGCCGCGCTGTCGACGACGGGCTACGGCGCGGTCGCGCCGATTCCGCGCCGCGACGCGGTCGAACGGCTGATGCAGGGCTGACGCGCGATGCCGCGTGCGGCCGCATGCCGCCGCGGCGTTCGCGCGCACGGGAAGCAAGGACTGGAGCAAGGAGCAACACAACGTGGGTCGACATTCGAAATCGCACCGGGCGCTCGTCGTCGCGGGGGCGCTGGCGGCCTGTTTCGCGATGCCGGGCGCGTCGGTCGCGCAGCCGCTGACGCCGGACGCCCGGCAGCAGGACGACACGGCACCCGCGCGGCCGCTGCGGCCGAATCCGGAGTTCGCGCGGCTGCCGCGCTACGAAGGGACGCTCGGCGGACGGCCGATCGTCGTGCATCTGGGGCCGAAGACGGACGAGGAGGGCGTGCACGGCGAATACCAGTTCGCGGACACCGGCGAGGTCATTCTGCTGGCCGGCGACCGCGATGGCGACACGCTCGAAGTCGAGGAATCGAACGACGGCACGAACATCACCGGCGTCTGGATCGGTCGGTTCGATGCAACGGGCGGCCTGAAGGCCGACCGGATGAACGCGGACGAATCCGATCCGCAGCCGGTCGTGCTGCGTGCGGCGCCCGGCAAGCGCGCGGCATTGCAGGTGCGCGACGGCCGCGTGCAGGAGATCGAAACGGTCGGCAACGTCGTCATGCTGCGCAGCGACGACTGACGTGCGCTGGCTTGGTTGGCGCGCCGCGCATTGTACCGGGCCAAACGCGGCGGTTTTGACTAACCTAGGGAAACGCTGATCAATGGACCAACTTCCGAAGTTGCAGGCGAGATG